>LRSL01000001.1 GCA_001563335.1 Candidatus Thorarchaeota archaeon SMTZ1-45
CAGAAAGTGCGCGTTGTTTTGATGGGCGCTTCTGAAAATGACCCAGTTAAGATCGAATTGATCTCTCCGCTTAGTGAAGACTCGCCAGTAACAGAACTGCTGAAGAAACGACAAGCACTCTATCATTTATGCTACTCAGTTCCAGACATTGAAGATGCTAAGAGGAAAGCTCGTAAGAATGGTGCCATTGTGATTGCTAATCCTGTTGAAGCATCTCTTTTTGATAATCGAAAGATATGCTTCCTATTTACTAAGGACCATTATGTTGTGGAGCTTGTTGAAGGTGAACATTGAATCTCATTATCAAGCCTGAGCAACAAAGACCTTCGAGAAGAGATTGAATAGAGGTTCTATGTATTCCGTGTTCATATTAGCGTAGACATGATTGCACATGTCTATGAACTTGTTTGCTCGCTCATCGGCGAACTCATCTATTCCAATTATTTTCTTTGCTCTTTTGGTGATATCCCTCACAAGTCCCTTTGCATTCTTGTCCTCACCAAAGATATCTGTTGCATCTTGCTCAACACGCTTAAGCTGACTCTTGACCCTGATGTCAGAAACATCATCTGCGCCAAACCCCTTCACAACATCCATGAGAACATCAAGAATTCCATTGTGTAGTCCTGCTACAAGTGCTTCAATCTCATATGCAGTGAACCTTACATTGGTACCTTCTCCACTGAGTTGCCATTTCAAATCGCTGCTTCTACTCACTGCTATCTTTCTCTGACCCACAGTAACTATCTCATCAAAGAACCTCGAATCGATGCTACTCTTGATCGAAGTCTTAACTATCGCAGCCTCTGGAAGTCGCAACTTGATTGAATTCCCTCCATTAGTGACCACGAGACACATACCATCTGAGGGCGTTATCTTCTTGACATAGTCTGAGGGTGGTGCGACCTCAACTGGAGGCAAATGCTTGAGTTTCTCTGCCAACTCCCTGATTTCAGGTTCAGTACAGATGTAGGTATTTTTATCTCCAGAAATCGAAATCGTGCCATCATCAGCACGATCAAATGTGATTTTGTTTCCTCCACCAACATCAGTTGTCTTTAGATATTCTTGCTTATAGCTACGTGCTGTTTGTGCAAGTTTTTCTAAGGCTGCTGCAACCATATGGGCTTCTCCATAACCCAAGGTAATCTCTGCACTTCCCTCGGTTCCGCGGCCGATACCAAGAGCTCCATCTTGTCTTATTTTGACGTACACGACCTTCCACCTATCGAAAATAGGTGTAGTTCATTGAAAACTATTGTGGAGATATCAGTCCATAACAGTATAGTCATAAGATATCCATCTGATGAAGTCATGAGGCACTATGACTGACGATGAAACTCCTAAGGTTACCATGATGCTCCCAGGAGTATCACATGAAGAGGTTACCTGCCCTTTCAGTAAAGGACGGTTGAAGAGGATTGGTGATGCTCTTGTATTCTTCATGCTTTTTGTGACTCCTATCCTATTCCTTCTTGCTCTACTAACCACTAGATGAAACTAATTTTTCACCAGAATTAAGTGCAGAAGGCTGAAAGCCTTCTGCAGTGAACGATTCTAAATCGAGTCTTTCACATCAAAAGCTAGAGTACCTGCTTCCTTTGTCTTGAGTGAGATGTCGATAGTATGCTCGCCTTCAGGTAGTGCTTCGCCCTTGATGTGTATCTCTATTTCAACACCAACTTTGATTGGGAATGAGTTGTCCTCACTTATTTCAGATCCTTTGACTTCACCATCTACGGATCTGATTATCGTGGAGTCTAGTGGATACTCATTACCATTCACTTTGATTGGTGCTACAGCTGTTGTAGTACCGGGTGATAATGAGTTCTTGAGTTTAAACGAAAAGCCATCTTCGACGTTTTCGAGGCTTCCCTTTATGTATAGCTTCCTCAAAAGGAATGCTGGAATCTGCATTATGTCATATAGCCTCCAACTAATTCTATGATGGCTTGCAATCTTGTCAATCTTTTATAATTTCCGAAGTTGACCGGGACTTGATTCTCCATTGTTTTCTTAGCTGTGGAATATCTAAAAAAAGTAATAAGTACTCAAGCACCGAATGGGCTTGAAACCCATCTTGAAGGAGAGAATTGGTTGCAGTTCGATTTCTTTAACATATTCGATGACATTTTTGGATCATTCACTATGATGTTCACAGTAATCATGATTGTTGTCGTTGTGATCGTGATTATTGTTGTTGTTTTTGCCTGTAGAGCAAGTTCAGGAATTGCGAGTGCTGTAGCTCGGGGTTTTACTATCGAGGCACCATCATTTGTCATTCCTGAGAGATATAGAGGTGAGAGGAGATCAGATGGTTCTGAGATTAAGACTGTCAGGCTTCCAGACAGGTGTCCTTCTTGCGGAGCTGCAATAAGCCATGAAGACATCGACTGGACAGGTCCTCTTGAGGCAAAATGCAACTATTGCGGTGGCACTCTAAAAGCCTCGTTTGAACGGATCTAATGTTCTATTGTCCCAGACAAACTGGGCTATACTTAGTGGCATTAATCTTGAGATTTCATGAGGACATCAGAGTGTCATATATATCCAAATATGAGGAAGCTTTTTCACTGACATAACACGCCACATATGTAGGACTTGCGCTGCCCCGTCGAGGAAAACCCAATGGTCGATGCGCTCGAGATGCAAGAGGATGGTACAACACTCTCTGTAAATATCAACAGGGAGAACCTACTACCTGATCGAGTCTTTTGCATCGTTGATAACATAAACAAGAATGTCTACATATGGTTGGGTAAGGAAGCAAATGTGCGCAAGAGATTTGTTGGAGCACAAGTTGCAAGCAAAATTCGTGGAGAATTGAGTACTGGGTTTAGGGTTCGTTCATTGGACCAAGGAGATGAAACTACGGATTTTTTCAACTCGTTGACGCCTGACTACCTGACTGAGGAATAGGTTTCTAATCACTACCACAAGATTCTATTGAGTATCAGATATCGAACGTTAGAGGTCAACAATTTGAGAGGACTAATGAAGACTGCCAAAGGCGTTGGTAACTTGGAGCTCAGAGAGCTTGAAGTACCAAAACCAAAAAGAGATGAGGTCTTGATAGAGGTTGCAGCTGCAGGTATCTGCGGCACGGATGTTCATATAAAACATGATCAAGCATTCTACACTCCTCCGGTGGTCTTAGGTCATGAATATTCGGGCACAGTAGTGGATGTTGGACTGGATGTGACCTCTGTAAAAGTGGGTGACTCTGTTGTGTCTCCTGCTACCGCATATTGTGGCAAATGTCATCAATGTAAGACTGGTCATATGAATCGATGCACTTCTGAAAATAAGAGAATCTTAGGGACATCAAGAGCTAACGGTGCTTTCGCAAAATACCTTGTTGTTCCAGATTATATTGTACATCAAGTACCAACAGGAGTTTCTATGGAAGAAGCTGCACTTGCTGAACCCATGGCTTGTGTAGTTCATTCAGTAATCGATAAAACTCCAATCTGTCCGGGTGACGTGGTGGTTGTGCAAGGTCCTGGTACTATGGGACTGATGGCGACTCAAGTAGCGAAAGCAATGGGCGCTGGAAAAGTCATAGTGACTGGAGTATCTTCAGACCAGTGGCGGTTTGACATAGCAAAGAGGATTGGAGCAGACATGACCATTGATGTGCAAGGAGAAGAGATTCCTATTGACATCATCAATGCTGAAACTGATGGTCGTGGGGCTGATGCTGTTATTGAAGCGTCTGGAGCTTGTGTCGCTTGCACCCAAGCTTTGGACTTTGTGAAGGTTGCTGGTCATGTGACACTTCTAGGTGTGCGAGGACGCCCTGCTGACATAGATCTTGACCCAATCATCGTAAAAGAACTCACTATGTCTGGAACCTGGGGCACTCTTCCGTCTTCCTGGGTCACAACTCTGCGACTCATGTCATCTCGGAAGGTGGATGTTTCTCCACTTATCACACATCGAATATCACTCTCGGAATGGGAGAAAGGCTTTGAGTTAATGGAAAGCCAAAAAGCAATCAAGGTCCTCTTCAATAATTTTAATTGAAGGTGGATTGCATTACAATGTTTCTCACAAAGGATGTTTCTCCAGATGAATATGAGGTCTATGAAACCCCTGGAATGAAAGGTGTTAGGCGCAGGAATTTTCTAAATCCTGAGAACTCGTCCAAGAATTTTGCTTTACGTGCTTATACTATCGAACCTAGTGGCCATACATCTTATGATAAGCATCCGCATGAGCATGGTGTTTACATGTTGAGTGGAAAAGCAGTTGTCAAAGTTGGAGAGGATGAATTTATACTGACACCTGGAGATGTCCTTCATATTCGTGCTAACGAACCCCACCAGTTCTTCAACTATGGGTCTGAACTAGTAAAATTTCTCTGTGTCCGAGATTTTATTTCTCCCTAGGTGCCCATGTATCCAGACAGTCCTGTACAGTAGCTATATGCGATGCTGCTGGGCCTCCACCCATTACTATAGCAACAGAACAAGCCTCCATTATTTCCTCCCTTGTTGCTCCTAGAGTAAGAGCCTGTTTTGTATGATAGACCATACATTCCTCACAAGGGTTCAGAACGGAAACCACGATACAAATTATCTCTTTGAACTTTGCAGATAAAGCACCATCTTTGTGTACTGTCTTCTGAAGGTCTGTGAATGCATTTCTTGCCTCAGGAATATCTCGGTTTAGTGCACCAAAGTGTTTCATGAAACTTTTCAGTGTCTTTTCAACATCATCAGTCATTCGAACATTCCCCAAATTCACTGGGCTAGTAAACCCAAATTCCATTCGGACTGAGAATAGCGGCTCTGATATAAAGCCTCTGCAGTGTTCCTCTCCTCCAATGAAAAACTTCCTTTCTGAACGGGCTTTCCCGAAATCTTCTCGATACATTTAGCTATAGCAATCTTGATTGTGTCATCTGAGGGACAACGACTTACATGGTCTGCAATGTTCGTCACATTATCTCGTTTACTCTTCATACATCGAATCCTAGCTCTGTCTCGTAGAAAAACAGGTTGCCCCTCTGGAGGTGAAAGACTCTGATGAAGCATGGGAATATCTGATTTGATAAGCAACGTTCCATGTAGAAACGCAACATTTCTCTTAAGCCAACCCGCAGTCCCGGTTATTTTCAAGTCATTTATCCTAATACATGAGCCAAAAGGGTCATACTTGCTGGGAATCCCAACTGATTGCAGCGCTTCAGAAACACCACCAATGAATGTTTCATAAATTTCTTTCAATGTCTGTGGGACATAATTTGCACTACGTTTCACACATATTGAGAAATTTAGGTTTCCCAAATCGTGATAAACTGCGCCACCTCCTGTAAAACGACGAGCAATTTCGATCTTCTTTTTTTTACAGAAGGACAGGTTTACCTCTTCATGAACACACTGAAATCTGCCAATCACAACTGCTCTCTCAGAACGCCAAAACCGCAGGGTATCTTGCTTTTCTTCTTGATCTGCTGCGACTCGAGCGATTGCTTCATCAAATGCAAGGTTTTGATACACATTCGTGCAATCCTCTTCTATCAGCCGCCAGGTCATCAGCACATCACTCTATTATATAATCCTATATTCTTCATACACACATTCCTGATTAGCTTGTTGTAATCATAGAATGAATTGGTTAGCCGGTGGCAAAATTAGGTTGCTCACCACCGGCGGGAGGCCTCAGAGCAACTGTTGAGGCTTGGAGCAGATGTCGTATTCGAGGCTGACACGAATAGTACGTGTCAACAATCAGTCTGCTCTTTAGAATATAAGGTCACCATGTTCTTGATTGACAAAAGGATCATTAGAAACCTATGAGAGTATGTGACCACATTCATGGCAGGTTAGCGAACCTGGACGAAGTCGAGTTCCACAATATGGACACATTCTTCCTTGTGGAGGTGTTTCTAAATATGGGTCAGAATAAACTTGTCGCGAACCTAGTACAAATCTGCCTGAAGTGTTGATATTTCTGAGTCCAATTTGGTCTGCATAGAACTCCGTATATCCACAATCAGCACAGGTGAAAGACTCCAAAGTAGCGGTTGAAAATCCTGGTAGGTCAATTCTGACGTGATGTTCTCCTGCTATCTTATGAGGTCCTGCTATTCTGTTGCTCCCGCATTTTGGACAAGTATTGGTTTGAATCATCTCACTTTCATGTGAGAATTTTGTCTGAAGACAAATAATGCTTTGGCAATCACTAGACATTGCTATTATTCAATAGATAGTACCCAATGAGTATAGACAATATTAGACCAATTCCTAGGGGCATTAGCAAACCAGTCCACAGTGAAAAACCAGTCCAAAATGACAAACTAATGAAAAGACTACTTGAAACCTCAATGGGGATTTCTATTTGAATCTGCTTGATTCTTTGTAGGAAGTAGTATAGGATTATCGATGCAATGAATGCTGTCAAAAACCATCCTATGTAGTTGGTAATTGGAATGCCATAATAGGGTCCTGGAGTCAGCCAGACCCAAATACTCAGCACAACTGCAGCTGGGTCTAGCACCATGTCAACAAGAACTAGAATGACTGCGCTAAGCACCAAATGTAACCTCCAATCATAGATTAATTTTGTAGAGATTGTTAAACTGCCAAATATCAAAGGTGCAAAGGCAAATGCCACACTCCATGGAACTAGCCCGAAAATCTTGAATCCCATCCAGTCACTATAATAGAATTCACCATAAGGCAGTCCCGTTGTAATTCCAATGGCTTCTACAATTATCGGAAATATGCCAAAGAAGACAATCAAGATTAGTCCCCATTTTACACCAATCCAACGAATAAGGAAATAGTAGGAAGGAACTGAAAGAAGTACAATGAATAATGCAGAAACCCATGTAACAGCACCACCAATGGAAACATTAGCAACAAGCCAACTAGCAAGAAAGAAGGATATAGCAAAGATGAGGATTATCAGTTTCTTCATTTCAATGATAGATTTAGATGACATCGATAGCTCGCTCCAATCAAGACAGCACTATAGGGAGACCAATGCTAAAGAAGAGAATTAATCCGAAAAAGCCAGTGTAGTAGGGGAAGTACCAATATGTACGATCAATATCCGCTTCAGGCTTTATAAGAAGATAAAGTGGTATTCCCGGATAGACTATCATAAGTAGATTCCATGGAGAATTCCAAGGATACCAAACTATCAGTATGAATGCGAAGAGACTCCAAAATATAAGACACAAGACCAGAGAAGCTCTCTTCCCAGCTACAACAGCTGTAGTTTTGATGTTGGCCTTCTGATCTGCCTCAATGTCGGGAATAGCTGAAAACAGCTGCATTGCTGATGTCCACATAAATGCCGCGAAGATGGGTAGGATTGGTGGGACCACTCCCGTCAGTTGATAATACGATAGAAGTGCAGGTATCACATATAGGAAATTCGAGGCAAAATCAAAAATTGGCACTGCTTTAAACCTCAATGGTTTTACACTATAGAAGAAGGACAACAACATCCATGATACAAAATATGCAACAGCAATTAAGTCAGACAATTGAAACAGAATAAGAATTACTCCATAAATGAACGATAATCCTACTAAGAGGTAAAGGTTTCTTCTATCTTTTTCAGCAGCTCTATACTCCTTCTCATCTTTCTTTGGATTGAACATATCTGTGTCTTTGTCAGAGATATCGTTAACACCATAGAGGAAAATATTCGCTGGGATCATGAAGTAAAAGAGATTAACAAGGAACCATGGATCAAGTAGTTGGGTTAGATCATACATTCCAACATTCATTCCTATAATATAACCAATAAGATACGTTCCACCTAAATATAACCAGAACCGTACTCTTGAAACCTTCAACGCAAGATACAGGATATTCGTCATCTCTTAGCCTCCAGTTCACTTACTCAAACTCATTCTAACTACCATATTCCTTGTTGATGAGATTTGCGACTATTTCTGAGGCAATCAAGACCATTGGTACTCCAATTCCAGGATGGGTATATTGACCTGTGTAAAAGAGATTCTTCACCCTCTTACTTCTGTGTCTTGGTCTGAAGAAAGCGGACTGACTGAATGTATGCGTCAATCCTACAGCTGTTCCCTTATAGGCATTATAGTCCTGCGAGAAATCATTTAGTGAGAAGATTCTCTTTACAATGATTGAGTCTGAAATAGTTGTTCCAGTCACTTTCTCCATGTGCTTGATTATCTTGTCGAAATAAGCCTCACGAATCTCCGGGCTGTCCTCTATCCCTGGTGAGATTGGAATTGTGACGAATATGTTCTCACAATCCGGTGGTGCTACAGTATCATCCATCTTCGATGGGCAACACAGATAGTACGCAGGCTCATCTGGCCATGAAGGCTCTTCGAAGATCTGCTCAAAATGCCTGACCCAATCGTAATCCAAGATTACATTGTGGTGTGTGAGACTCTCGATCTTCTTGTTCAAACCAAGATACAGGACAAAGGCTGAGGGAGCAATCGTCTTCTTCTCCCAGTAGCTTTTCGGATATGTCTGAAACTCCCTGTCAAGAAGGTCCATTTCAGAGTGAGGATAATCTGCGTTACTCACGACAATGTCAGCTTCAAACTCACCCTTTGTTGTGATGACTCTAGTGACCTCCTTGTCTTCAACAACAAGTCTGGTCACTTCAGTTTCAAATCGAATATCAGCACCATATTTAACTGCTAGTTCTTGTGTTGCTTCAACAATCTTCCCAAGCCCACCATAAGGATACCACACTCCAAGGTTGAAATCAATATGAGATATCATAGAATAGAGTGCAGGTGTATTCTTTGGGTTACCCCCCAGAAAGACTATCGAATACTGGAGTATCTTCCTTGCTCTCTCTGTCGAGAAGTACTTGCTCATCAATTTCTCCATGTTGGAAAGAATACTCAATTTCCATCCAGCAGCAATTAATTTTGGACTGAACATTGCCCTTAATCCAGCCAAGTCTTTATACATTAGACCCTCCAAGAGATATTCGTACTTTATCTGAGCCTGTTTGAGGTATTCCTCAAGCTTTCTTGCTCCATCCTTCTCAAGTCTACCAAACAGGGTTTTGTTCTCCTCTAGGTCAGCTGAAATATCAATCACATCATCTGGGAAGAAGATCCTATATGATGGGTTTAGTCGAATCAGTTTATAGAAATCCTCTACCTTTCTTCCAAAAATTTCAAAAAAATGTTCGAATATCTCAGGCATCAAATACCATGAGGGTCCCATATCAAATACAAACCCGTCTTTCTCCCAAACTCGTGCCCTGCCCCCTGGACTTGAGGTCTTTTCCAGCACAGTCACTTGGTGACCTGATTTAGCAAGTAGGGCTGCAGCTGCTAATCCTCCAACACCTGCTCCTATCACAAAAATTCTCATGTTTTGAATCATCACTCAGGAATTGTGTTTTGTCGATTTCTCGAAATACTTTTTTTCCTATCGCAATAATTTTAAAGCATATCTATAGAACCAGCAAAAAAGTGGCAGGAAAGTAAAGAGAAGTCAATGAGGATTGATAAGATTGTTCTTTAGAAGTGAATTCAGAGACACATACGCTACCTGTGAATATGATTCTCACTTGTCTGTGCTTCCCTCAAAAGTTATTCCCCACTTAGACCCTACTGATATTGATCTGAAGGCCAGCTATGATTGCTGCATGAGTCTCTTTGAGGTCCATGCACGCTCATTTCATTTTGCTTCAAGATATCTCGATGAAAAAGACAGACGAGCTTTTGCCGCTTTGTATGCATTCTGTAGATTAGCCGATGATTTTGCTGATGAAATTGATATTCCCCCAGAAGCTATTGAAGAAGAGCTCGATGCTCTGAAGGATATTGTGGCAAGAATGGGTCAAGGAGAAATCTTCGACCATCCAGTTTTGCATGCTTTTGGAGACACGATGATTAAATACAACATTCCTGTCCAATACTTGAATGAGCTTATTGAAGGAGTTCGGATGGATATCAATCTGACAGAAATCCAGACTGTAGAAGAGCTCGAGAAATACTGTTACCATGTCGCATCTACAGTTGGGGTTATGTTATGCTATATAATGGGCGCAACTAATCCTAAGACTATTGAACGTGCAATCGATTTAGGCCAGGCTCTCCAAATCACGAACATTCTCCGTGATATTGACGAAGACCTCCAAAATGGACGGATATATTTGCCTGTCGAAACAAGACAGCAGTTTAAAGTCACTAGAGATGCGTTTGAAATGAGAAAGGTTGGTCTAAATTTCAAGTGGTTAATCAAACATTATATGGCTGTAGCAGACTCTTATTATGCTAAAGCAGAGATTGGAATTCAGGATTTACCACCCGCTGCTGCATTCACAGTCAAAGTTGCTAGCAGAGTCTATTCTGAAATTATGAATGAAATAAAGAAGATGGACTATGATGTCTTCAGGAAACGGGCAATCGTACCAAGCTGGAAGAAACTGTGGATTGCCTACAAGCTTCGGAGAGAGTATTATAGAGAGAAGAAAGCTTACGAAGAATCCAAGGATCAGAGAGGAATTGAAGAAACGGTTGTCAATTAGCAATTGATATAGGAGGATACAAATTGAATAAGAGAGTTGAAAAACAAGTCGTCATTATTGGAGGTGGATTAGGAGGTTTAGCAGCAGCAATTCGAATGCAGCACGCAGGTCATTCAGCCATCCTCCTCGAGAAACGGCACCAGTTAGGTGGGCGTGCTAGTGTGTTCACTGAGAAGGGGTATACATTTGATACGGGCCCTACGATAATTACACCTCCGTTTCTTATCAACGAACTCTTTGAGTTTGCAGGAAAGGATGTAGCAGATTATGTTGAACTTGTGAAGGTATCACCGAAATACCGTTTATATTTCTCAGATGGAACATTCATGGACTATGGTGACTACGAGGACAATATTGAACAAATCGAGAAGTTCAATCCTCAAGATGTTGAAGGCTATACAAAATTCCTCAAGGCTGCAAAACCCATCTATGAACTTGGATTTGAACAGCTTGGTTCAATGCCCTTTGAAACCATTTGGAGCATGGCCAAACTCGCTCCTGCAGGTATCCGATATAGGGCATATCGAAGTGTCTATGGGATGGTTTCTGCTTATTTGAAAGATCCTCGCTTAAGAATCGCAATGTCATTCAACCCATTGTTCATTGGCGGAAATCCATTCACAGCCACTTCAATCTACACATTAATCACCTATATCGAGGAAAAGCACGGCGTCTGGTGGGCGCGAGGAGGAACGCATAAATTAGTTGAGGCAATGGAGCGGTTATTCAAAGAGCTTGGCGGAGAGTACTATCTAAACTCAGAAGTCGATCTTATAGAAGTTGCTGACTCCAATCGAGTTAAGGGAGTTACCACAACAGATGGGAAGTCCTATGCTGCGGACATCGTGATTTCAAATGCAGATGTTGCTAACACATACATGAAACTCCTTGATAGGAAAGTATTCCGAAAGCGAAACGCAGATGGGCGCTATAAGAGAGCTAAATATTCAATGAGCCTCTTTATGACATACTTTGGGGTTGAGAAACAGTACCCTGACATGGTTCACCACAGTATAGTTTTTGGTCCCAGATACAAAGAGTTGCTTGATGATATTTTCAAAAAGAAAATAGTGCCTGATGATTTCTCGACATACCTACACATTCCTACTAGAACTGATCCTGAGTTGGCTCCACCTGGTTGTGAAACCATGTACGCCTGTACACCAGTAGCCAATCTAGATTCTGGCACAGACTGGAAATCAAAGAAAGAAGAATTCAGTAATCATATTCTAAGCACTCTTGATAGAAGAGTCCTTCCTGGGCTCCTTGACAACCTTGCTGTCAAGAGAACATTTACGCCTGCTGACTATGAAACTGAATTGAACTCATACAAAGGGGCTGGATTCCAACTGCAGCCCTTGTTAATGCAGTCCGGTTACTTTCGACCACACAACCGATCCCGAGATGTTAAAGGTCTCTATTTAGTAGGAGCTGGCACTCATCCTGGAGCAGGCGTTCCAAGCGTGATAATGAGTGCAGATTTGACTACACAAATGATCTTTGATGATTTAGAGAAAGGTCTATAGAATGATGCTGACTCCCTAAATCTTCATCATGAAAGGATTCTCAAGGGATTCCTTTAATGATGCTAGGAATTGACCTGCTGGAGCACCATCCAATACTCTATGGTCAACAGCACAACTAGCCATCATCATTGATCTTATCGTAATCTTATCATCAATGATGACTGGTTTCTTGTTAATCTGCCCAAGTGCAAGAATTGCAGTTTCAGGAGGATTGATGACTGGTATGAACAAGTCAACATTGAATGGTCCGAGGTTTGACACTGTGAATGTGCTTCCTGTGAGCTCTTCGGGTTTCAGTTCATTCTTCTTCGCTCGTTTCCCAAAGTCCTTGGTTTCTAGGGCGATCTCAGTTATTGACTTCTTGTTCGCATCTCTCACAGTTGGTACAATAAGTCCATCGTCAGTTGCCATTGCAACCCCAATGTTCACCTCATCGAACATGATCAACTCATTTCCAACAAGGGTGGCGTTGAACTTTGGAAATCTCTCGAGTGTGTCCGCTACAGCTTTCACAATGATGTCGTTGAACGAGATTCTGATACCATGTTTCTTATCAACGCGTTCATTGATTTCATTGCGCAGCTCAACAACTTCTGTCATATCAATCTCGGTGATCATGGTAATGTGCGGGTTTTGTGCACTCTGTGTCATTCTTCTAGCAATGGTTCTTCTCAAGGGAGTTAATGGTGCAACTTGTTTGACTTTTCGATCATCAGTAACTGTGATTTGAGGTGTACTCTGTGCAGCAAGAATGTCTTTTTCCATAATTCTTCCATCCGGGCCGCTACCCACAACCAAGGTAAGGTCAATGCCCATTTCTTCTGCCTTTTTCTTTGCACGTGGTGATGCTTTGATTTTTCCTTCTAGCAAGCGAGTTTCGACTGGTTTAGCATCAGGCTTGGACACGGCTTTCGTCACTGGTGCAGAAACAGTTGGAGTTTTTGATACAGCGTGTGTTGCCGCAATGGCTTTGTTTAGCTTCTTAGGCATTATATCCGGAACTTTTTCACCCCTCTTGCCTATATAGGCAATAGGCTCACTTATAGGAATCTCGTCATCTACTTCACACAATATCTTTAGCAAGACTCCATCAGCTGGTGATTCCAACTCGAACTCGTTCTTCTCACCAAAAATCTCAACAATAGATTCACCTTGCTTTACAGTATCTCCCTCTTTCTTCAACCATTTGAGTATCACTCCATATTCCATAGCCACACTCATTCGTTGCATGATCATGGTTGTTACCATTGGATTCACCTACATAATATCGCGGATTGCTTGTGCTATTCGTTTATTGTCAGGAATGAAATAATCCTCTAGGGGTGGACTGAACGGAACTGGCGTGTCTGGGGCATTGACTCTCTTTATTGGCGCATCCAACCAGTCAAATGCCTCCTCTTGTATGCTGGCTGCAACTTCTGCTGTCGTTGCTCCAGTCTTAGTTTCTTCGGTCACAAGAACCAGTCTCCCAGTCTTTTTGACAGACTCGATCAATGTTCTCGTGTCTAAGGGAGCTAATGTTCTTGGATCAATGACTTCAACACTTATACCCTCTTTCTCCAGCTCGTCAGCGACCTCAAGAGCTTTGTGAAGCATGAAGAAAGTACCCCAGACTGTCACATCTGATCCCTCTCTCCTTACCTTTGCCTGACCGAAGGGAATTGTATAATCCTCATCAGGAACCTCTTCTTTCCTGTCGTAGACCAGCTTATGTTCAAAGAACATTACTGGGTCAGGGTCTCTGATAGCTGTCTTGATGAGTCCTTTAACGTCATATGCAAACGCTGGGACTGCGATCTTAAGACCAGGTGTATGCATGAACCAAGCCTCAAGACTCTGAGAGTGATGAGATGCTATATTCTTACCACCACCAAACACACTTCGAAGGACGAGTGGGACTGAAGTCTGCCCACCGAACATGTATCTCATTTTAGCAGCCTGATTGCAGACCTGATCCATCGCGAGGGCAATAAGGTCTCCAAACATTATCTCTGCAACAGGAATTAATCCTGTAATAGCTGCACCGACTGCAGCTCCTGCAATGGTGTTCTCAGAGATTGGTGTATCTCTCACCCTAGCCTCACCAAACTCCTCCGCCAATCCCTTAGTTACCTTGAAAGCTCCACCCCAATTAAGCCCTACATCTTCTCCCATTATGAACACGCGGTCGTCGCGGAGCATCTCCTCACGGAGTCCTGCCCTCAAAGCGTCTCTATATGTCATCTCTGGCATTTAGAGCACCTCCATAAAGACATCATCAAGTGCTTCTTCTGGTTTAGGATATTCTGACCTTTTTGCAAACACAGCTGCCTTCTCAACATCCTTGGATATCTTGGCGTCAATCCTTCCAGCCTCTTTCTCAGTCAGAGCCCCCTGCTGAATCGCCAGCTCTCGAATGATTCGAACCGCATCTCTTTCTTCACTAAGCCAATAATTTGCCTCTTTTTCTGGCCTATACTTTGCAGCATCAAATCGTGAATGTCCCTTCATCCGGTACGTTTGACACTCAATAAGTGTTGGTCCTCCACCCTCTCTTGCACGTTTCACTGCTTCAACTGTTGCTTCATAGACAGCAAGTGCATTATTACCATCTACAACAACATTCGGAATACAATAG
Organism: Candidatus Thorarchaeota archaeon SMTZ1-45; assembly: GCA_001563335.1. Classification (GTDB taxonomy): domain Archaea; phylum Asgardarchaeota; class Thorarchaeia; order Thorarchaeales; family Thorarchaeaceae; genus SMTZ1-45. Next base: position 14,647 of record LRSL01000001.1, read on the forward strand.
CCATCAGCTCTCTGTGCAATGGTTACGCTAGGGCACATCATTTTGATAGGTGTCCCCATCGCATACAGATTGTTCTCAACTACCCAAATCAGGGGGAGTTTCCAGATTGCTGACATATTGAGAGATTCGCCAAAGGTTCCATTGTTTGATGCACCATCTCCAAAAAAGCACGCAACGACATCATCCGTACCTCTCATCTGACACGACAGGGCTGCACCAACAGCTATTGGAAGACCCGAAGCAACAACTCCCGTGGCACCAAGTACTCCAACGTCAAATTGTGTGATATGCATTGATCCGCCTTTTCCCTTGCATGACCCACTTGCTTTACCAAGTAGCTCTGCAAGTGCCGCATTCATATCTGCTCCTTTTGCAATAACATGCCCATGGCCCCTGTGTGTACTTTGTATCCAGTCTGTTTCTTTAAGGGCTGTAGTCACTCCTGCTGCAACAGCCTCTTGACCTAAGTAAAGGTGTAAGGTACCAGGTACAATGTTTTCACCAAAGAGATCCCAAACTTTTTCCTCAAATCTGCGGACCTTCAGTGTTCTTGTATAGAGCTCCTTTAGCATCTTCTTATCAACTGTCATAATATCAATCAACAACCTTGTCTTGACTAAGAGCACTCTGGCGCCCTCCGCGAATCTTGTCTGATAAAGGCTTCGAAGTAGCAGAGGCATTACTCAAATAGGATATTGAGATGTTTAAATAAATCAAAATTCAAAACAAGTACATTGTTTCATAGTGTATCTGAGCACACATTAACGTAAATAATGAGTTTGTGCACCTGAGATTTGTAGGGATGTGGAGCAAAAAAGTTGCGCTATGGATGGCAATCTAAATAGATTGGAAACCCTCCTCGTCCCTACTTCATCTTTTTCCAAAAATATTGTTTCCCCAAGAATTCTTATTGCGGTTTGATTTGTCAATTTGTGGATTTCCGGAGATGTCTTGTATGAGTCGTGTGGGAGTCGAAGCAATACTCACTTCAGGTAGAACCCTAAAACAGGGACGCGCCATGGAGCTTGGGAAACTTGGTCCAGAGTATCTCAAAGAAGTTTCATTCTGTGAGATGGATAAAATAACACTCAAAGCCTTAGGGCTGGAAGAAGGCGACCCTGTCCTTGTTGAAACATTGTATGGCAGTGTTGTTGTAGAAAGCAAACTAGACCGTAGAGCTGAACCTGGTGTTGTGTTCATACCTTGCGGTCCCTATGCAAATGCAGTCATAGGCTCGGACACAGAAGAAACTGGTATGCCTGACTTCAAAGGAGTACCTGCGAAGCTCTTCGCAGCAAAGGGTGAATCTGTACTTGGTGTTAAAGATCTCTTGAAGAAAATGGTGGAGGGAGCATAATGACCGAAGAATCAGGTATGAAAGAAAACATTGTATGTCCCTTCTGTGGATGCCTTTGTGACGATATAGCTCTCAATATTGAAAGTAACAAAATTACAGAAAATAAGAATGGTTGCTCAATCAGTCAAGCCAAATTTCTGAACCATCGTGATGATCGTCTGGAGATGGACGCCCCTCTAGAAGTGCTCGTCAAGAAAGCCGCTGAGATAATCATCAAATCCAAGCGCCTTTTAGTATATGGCTTAAGCTCAACAGAAAATGATGCTCACAGAGAAGCTTACAAGATTGCTGAGGAGGCTGGAGGTGTTGTTGATAATACCTCATCCGTCTGTCACGGGCCTACAATTCTGGGTGCACAGGAGTCTGGTGAACCAATTGCAGCTTTGGCTGAGGCGCGTCACAGGGCTGATTTCATTATCTATTGGGGGTCTAACCCACAGTTCGCTCATCCTCGACACATGAGTCGGTACACTAGGGCTGATGGTTTTTACATAAAGGATGGAAAGAAAGATCGTCAGATTTGGGTGGTCGATGTTAGAAAGACCATTAGTGCTGGAGTGGCTGATAAATTCATTAAGATTAATCCTGGTTGCGATTTGGAGGTTATCTCGGCACTCCGTGCTATTGCACGAGGTAAGATTCTCGAAGTGGATGAAGTAGGTGGACTTCCAATCAGTGAGCTCAGTGACATGATTGAGGCAATGAAGAATGCTAAGTATGGTGTCCTCTTTTTCGGTCTCGGTCTGACGCAGTCGAAAGGGCGTCACAGGAATATCGATGCGGCAATCAGGTTGATTCAAGACATGAACCACTTTACAAAGTGGAGCATGATGCCAATGAGAGGGCATTATAATGTCGCAGGCGCAAACAAGACATCGACATGGCAGACTGGTTATCCATATGCTGTAGACTATGCTCGTGGGTATCCAAGATATCAACCAGGTGAATACACAGCAGTTGACATGCTTGTGAGAGGCGAGGCTGATGCTGTCCTTAACATTGCGGCTGATCCAGCTGCACACTTCCCAAAAGAAGCTGTGAAACACCTTGCTAGTATTCCAGTCATCAATATTGATCCCAAACGAAATATGACCTCCCTCCTTGCAAAGGTCAATATCCAGACTGCTATTGCTGGTATCGAGAGTGATGGTGCAGCCACAAGAATGGATGGTCTCCCATTATATCTGAAGAAAGTGGTTGATCCACCTGAGGGTGTTCTCCCTGACAGGGATGTCTTGAGAATGATTTACAATGAAGTAAGGAGGCTGAAGAAATGAGTAAGCAAACGATTCTCACTAATGGTCGGGTCTATGACCCAATGAATGGCATAGATGGAGAGATTAAGGACATCTGTATCTCAGATGGTAAGATTGTTGAACGTGTGGAAGGTCCGGCTAAGAAAATCGACCTCAAGGGGCGTCTTGTAATGGCTGGAGGGGTTGATATGCACTCTCATATTGTTGGTAGTAAGGTTGGCGTTGGCAGAGCCATGTGTCCTGAAGACCATCGAAAGGATCCAGTGCCAAAGACAAAGAGCACACGTGCTGGTGTTGGTTATACAATGCCTAATTCATACGTTATTGGGTATCGGTATTCTGCCATGGGCTACACAACTGTAATTGAACCAGCTCTGCCAGCTCTTAAAGCGCTTGGTTCATGGGAGGAGATGGAGGATCTCCATAATCTCGATTCTGGATTGCTTCCAATGTTTTGCAACAGCATGATAACATTTCACTATGTGAGAGAAGGAGACCTCAGTGGACTTGCAGCGTATATTGCTTGGGTCCTTCAAAAAGTTGGTGGTCTTGGTGTCAAGGTTGTAAACCCAGGGGGTACCTATGCATGGGCGCATGGCGTTGACCTTCGAGACCCTGATGGTGAAGTTCCTGGTTGGGGTATCACACCTCGCGATATTACAAGAAGTTTATGTCAAGCAGTCGAATCACTAGGGCTTCCTCACATGATGCATTATCACCCAAACAATCTAGGGCGAGTCGGTAATATCGAAACAACAATTAAGCAGCTCGACTCGGTTCGTGATATCAAAGGATTTAGAGGCCGCAAACACGTTATGCATTTAACACACATGTCGTTTGAAACGCTTGCTAATGTAGAAGGCGCTGGCACTGAATGGAAAGATATAGCGTCTGGCGGTCTTGAGTTTGCTAAGTACTTCAATAAAAACAAGCACTTCACTGCTGATCTTGGACAAATTACGTTTGGACCTGCTACGACAATGACTGGAGATGGACCATTTGAGTTCTATCTCTACCAACTCACAGGCGGGAAGTGGACTAACATTGCAGTCGATGTTGAACTCCCTGGAGGCGCTGGAATTGTTCCCTATACTTATTCACCAAAGGCCGCTGGTAACTCTGTTCAATGGACAATCCCCCTTGAGTTTGCTCTGAATGTTGATGATGTGTGGCGCTGTATCATGAGCACAGATCATCCCAATGCTGGGCCATTCACAAAGTACCCTCTTGTAATATCTTGGTTAATGAGTAAGAAACAACGCGAAATATGGATGGAAGACATGCATAAATTCGCACATGAAAGATCGACTTTACCAACCATTGATAGAGAGTGGAATCTGTATGAGATTGCCATCTCTACAAGAGCTGCTCCTGCAAAGATTCTAGGTATTGATTCAACGAAAGGGCATCTTGGTGTAGGAGCAGATGCAGATATTGCTGTTTATGATGCTGACCCTACAAAAGTTGACTTTGCGAAGGACCCTGAACGTATCATCAAAACCTTCTCAACTTCCTACCTTACTTTCCTACGTGGCCAACAAGTGTCCAAGAAAGGGGTGGTAAAAGGCACAGAGGAACGAAAAGTATGGTCTCTTCATCCAGAACTGAACGAGTCTCTATGGGAACGAATTAACAAGGAGCTTGAAGGTCTGATGAATGACTGGTACTCGCATTCCTTCCATAACTATCCTGTTCCTGAGAGATATCGTTCACACTTAGAACAGAAGATTCCTGTTGATTCAACATCTATACCTGCTTAAGTGGCTGGTGGCAGCATGTCTGCTAAGAATCCACTCGAGGACCTCGAGTCTGGATATGAAGGGGTTGGTGAATTCTATGATTTGTTCGCAGACAACTCAGATATTCCGTTTTTCCTTGAATATGCTAAAAAGACCGGTTCCCCTATTCTTGATTTAGCAGCAGGTACTGGTAGAGTCACCTTTGCACTTGCAGAGGAAGGTTTTGAGGTAGTAGCACTGGAACGATCAAAATCGATGCTTTCAGTTGCAAGAAGAAGATTAGAACACTCATCACCTGATATATCCTCTAGGGTTCAAATAATTGAGGGATCTATGAAGGACTTCTCATTGGACCAGAAGTTCTCCCTCATCATCATTCCCAACTCCTTTGGACATTTACTTACAAGTGAAGACCAACTCTCAGCACTTCAATGTATCAAGAACCATCTTTTAGATGATGGTATTTTCATCCTTGACCTTTATCCAGGGGCTCATCAATATGAACAAGCCACATTTGAAGACCCTCCTGCAAGGCTCTCCGATGGTCGCATAGTGAAAAGGTCTGGAGAAATAAAATCCGATTTTACAAGACAGATCATGCGGGTAGAGCTCCATTATACAATTCAGGATGTAAATGGGAATGTTATTAATACGATTAATGTGGTTTCAGGAGCTGCTCTTATCTTCAATCGAGAGGCAGACCTTCTTGTTCGAATGTCCGGCTTGAATAATGAGAATGAATTTGGTGATTTTCAAAAGAATCCTTTCACTCTGGATTCAGGTCGCAGAATATTCATTTTGAGAAAACGGTGATTGAGAGAGGCTGAATAAATAGCCCCTCTCTATGAAAACACATAGGTGAAAGTTTTTGCAGATTATCAACTCACTTGCTCAGGGGGTGGTAGCTGATCAACTTTTCTTGGTTCCTCTCTGAATGTTACACCATCTTCTGCTTCGAGGCTCTCTGTGTAGAGAACTTCTCCTTCTACATATGCATCTCTCTCAATATAGATGGTCTTTCCATAGATACTTCCGACACGTGCTCGCTCCTCAATTCTGATGTCTGAACCATAGAGAGAGTCTGTTCTTGCACGTTCGCGGATGAGGATTTCATTTGATTCAACGAAACCTCGGACTTCCGCTCTTTTCCCAATTCTGAAACCATCAGTGGCTTTAATGTATTCTGCACGTATCTCTCCACCAACGATAATCCGAAAAGTATCAATACGTCCTTCTGCTCGTACTGTGCCGCCTACCTTTATTTTTCCATCACTCTTCAGATTTCCGCCTATTGCAGCAGTCCCACCAACATCGAGTCCTTCAGAAACCTCCAAGTCACCTTCTGTCTTTACAGTTCCACCAACCTCAATCAATCTGCCCGTTGCATTTCCATTAATTTTCACAGTCCCACCAACATTAATCTCACCGAATGTGAAATCACCATCAGCCTTGAACGTTCCACCAATGTCAACAGTGCTGATTTTGGATCCTGGACCAACTTTTGCGGCACCGCCAACATCAAGGTCTTCAATCTCAATCGCTTCTTCTGCCTTGAAACTTCCTCCAACTGAAACCTTTTTGATTACACCTCGGACTGTTTTTCCTGAGCCCCCTGCATCAAATTCTTCAGCTTGGATTTTTCCATAGATTCCTACTGATCCACCGCCTGAGATTCTGTCAACATCAACATTACCTTCTATTTTGACAGAGGCTCCTCCAGTGAGTCTTTGCGCTTTCGCATCGCCTGTGACTTTGATTGATGCACCTGCCTTTGCAGCAACACATTCAAGATTTCCGTCAACTCTCAAAGCTGCTCCTACTTCAATATCGCGTGCCTTTGCATCACCATATATGGTAAGACTACCTCTTGGAACACTTGCTGCCTTCTCAACTGTAAGGTTTCCATGTACAGTGATCTGGTCTCTGCTCTTTGATTCAAGCCGGCCACATTGGAGTGCGCCTTCAATATTAATTTCATCAGCAATTGACAGAGTACCAGTAATCAAAATTGTATCTCCCTCGGAAGGTCTGAGAGTCCTGCAGTTACGAATCTCGACATCACCATCGACCTTTCCAAGTTCAACCGTGTCTTCATTTTTGAATGATAATCTTTCAGCCATCTTGGCCTTCACCTTGTATATTTCTAATTAAATCCGCTCATTTTTAGTATATAAAGCACGGCCACAAATTAGGGTCACAATTTGTGACTATCTTTAGTACCTCCTTTCAGAGTACTCACATCCCAATGATCGGCTCAGGGATTGGTATTCCAACAAGCCCAGCTAGACGCTTGTATAGCTCCAAGTATTGATGTCCTCTAACAGTCACTTTGAAAACTGTCATACCATCGTCGTCTTCTTCCTCGAGTAAGCCTCTTTCCAATAATTCAGTAATTGACTCCTTGGCTCTATCGACAGGCATGTTTGTAGACCGAGCTGCCCGAGTCAGAGGACAAAATCCCCAGATGTAAATAACTCGAAGCAACTCTGCGTAGATGTCATATCGAGTCCGCTTCTGAAGTTCTCTCTTTTTTCGTTTCTTCTTCATCGGTTCTTCTGACATCACCTTGTCCTCCACCAGACCTGAGCGAATAAAGATAAGAATGTACTGACCCCGGCTGATTCTCGTAATCTCATTAGAACCAATAACCCTTATGACTTGGTAAACATGCATTGAGCTATTGAGTCGGAGCCACTATGATTCGTTGCATATACATTATCAAAAGGGATGGTGACCCTCTTCATGGACGTTCATTTGAAGATGATACATGCCTGAATCTTGACGCCTTGCCATCGTATGTTCGCAACGCTGTGGTAATGATGCAGTCCAGTTCAAGCACTTCTTCTGATAGAGTTTATACTCTCGAGTTTGATGGTTCACTCTGGGCATATTCCTTCTTTCACTCCTTTGCATTGATATCGTTAGCATCAAAGGACCAGTCCATGTCCCAATTGAAGAACATAATGTCATCTCTTGGAAGAGCAATCGCACATCAATTTGGAGACCTAGTAGAATCATGGAGTGGCACCATGAGTGATATTGTTGATGTAAACTCTCTTATTGACAACTATGTGGCGCTTGATCTTGACCGTCCATCGAAAAAGGTCTTGAAGGTGATTGATGGACTTGTCAGTAAGGCTCTAAAACAACCGGAGATTGCTTTTGTTGGCATATTCGACTCGGAGGGTGATATGATAAGTGGTACTGTACCAGATCTTTATCTTTTCAGGATCCAAGTAGAAATCTCACAGGGTGTGATTAAGCCGGTTATGGACATTGTTCCGTCTACAATTAAAGCTGGAGATCATACTCTACAGATGTTTAATGTCAACTCTCTCACCGTTGTAGTTGCATCTCAACCTGGTGAGAGTAATCTACATGCTATTAGTACCGTCGGTGAGATCGCACACGCGCTAAATGAGAAGCTGTCGTAGCAGTTTTATTTGGGTCTTATGTATTCATCAAATGGGTGTGATTGTTTTTGGTTAGTCCTGAAAGAGCAATCTTTGACGCTGAAGAATTGATAAACCAGGCAATTTGGAGGGGCACCTACGATCAAGACTTCAAGAGTGAGCTTACTCTATGTTCTGAGGCAAAAATCATTCTAGAAGGGCTTTCGAATCTTGACCCTATTTTAGAGAAGCATAGACGGCGGGCTCTATCTCAATGTCTTTTGAGAATTGATCATGCCTATGTTGGATTGGGAGATCATGAATGGACCATAGACCGAGCCACCGAAGCTCTAACACTTGCAGAAACCTCTGGAAGTGCAGTACAGATTGCTAGAGCCCTATTATCCTTGGGAAATGGCTTCCTACACGCTGGAGATATTGTCAACGCTGAACGTCAATGGGTGAGGCTCCTTTTACTTGCTGAGGAATACACCAAAGATAGAGAGATGCAAAATGTTGTCGGCTTGACCTTAATTGTTAGAGGTCATGTATTGAATGGAAAAGGCCTCTATGATCAGGCAGCACGTGTCTTAGAGGATGCCTACGCAACATTGGTGGATGTTGGTGATTATTTTGGATGTGCATCAGCATGTGATCTTTTATCTGAGGTGTATTTGAAATTAGATGCACCTGATAAGGCTGAAACTTACAAATCAAAGGCTGAAGAGTGTAAAACTAGAATAAGAAACCAACCAAATCCATATGACCCATAGTACGACGAAAGACACAAGTATCACACGTGGGTGTTCGACAAGATTGAGGTCTTCATATGCTTATTGTTGGTATTTGTGGTTCTCCCAAAAATGAACGGTCAAACACACGTTTTCTGCTTGAAAAAGCACTTGAAGCTGTTTCTGATAGTCAAACGATCTTGCTAAACATCATTGACTTCAACATTCTCCACTGCACTGGTTGTGACTCCTGTGTTCGAAAGAAGCCATGTCCTCAGAGCGAGAAGGATGACATGCGTACGATTGAGAAGAAACTCATTGATGCGGATGCAATCATAATTGCTGCTCCTTCATACTTCACATCAGTGCCAGGAGTTCTCAAGGACTTCATCGATAGGTCTCGAGCCATGAAAATGAACGACCATCTACTGAAAGACAAGGTCTTTGGTGCAATCACCTATGCTGGACTCAGATATGGGGGACAGGAACATGTGATTGATGTTTTGAATCGTTATGCGTTAGGTCAGGGAATGATTGTAGTTGGGAGTGTTGGAAGTCCGGTGAAACATGGTACATTTGGCTCAGGAAGTCTTCAAACAGATGATGGATCCTGGAGATCTGCAAAGGATGATGACTTAGCAGTGAAAGGCAGTGTGCTCCTTGGACAGAGAGTAGCGGAGATTGCCACACGTCTACGAAACTCAGGTTGAATGAATATGATCACAAGGCTTGTTCAGATATACACTGGAAATGGAAAGGGAAAGACTACGTGCGCACTTGGTTCAGGACTTAGGGCAGCAGGACATGGACTTGAGGTCCTCATGATTTCCTTCATGAAGGCTAAAATTGCAGTAAGAGATGGAACTGAGGATATCAATTATGGCGAATTCAGGAGTACTGAGCTGATACCAAATTTCACAATCATACCCGTTGGTAGAGAAACCTTCGTTGACAAAGACAATCCTGACCCTATTGATATTGAGATGGCACAAGATGGACTTCGTCTTGCAAAAGAAGCAATTCAAAATAAGAAATATGATATCTTGATTCTTGATGAGATCAATGTCGCTGTCGAATGGAATCTCATCTCCCTTCATGATCAATTGGAACTCATTAGCAAGAAACCTAAAGAAATGGAACTAATAATGACCGGGCGTTATGCTCGACAAGAGGTCTTGGATGCCGCAGATCTTGTGACTGAAATGAAAGAAGTGAAGCACTATTACAAAGACAATAAGGTTCAGGCTCGAAAAGGATTTGAGTATTAATCGCCATCATGAATCGAACAGTTAATATTCTGAACTTTTTTGGGACACTTGTTATATGATATGGAGAAGTTCCTGATGGTTGATGACGCATCCAAGAAAATCGCTGGGGCCCGGAAGAGTTGGGAGAAGAACACACTTACCCCTCATCAATCAAATCACCCTGATCTTAGGGAGGAGTTTGTCACAACTTCTAGCAAACCTGTGAAAGATCTCTACACTCCTCTTGACCTCCCGGATTTTGATTATATGAAGGACTTGGGATTCCCAAGTGAATATCCTTTCACCCGTGGTGTTCAGCCTACAATGTATCGTGGCAGGCTTTGGACCATGCGGCAGTTCGCAGGGATGGGGTCAGCTGAGGAAACTAATGAGCGTTTCAAGTTCCTTCTAGCCAATGGCCAAACCGGACTTAGCGTTGCTTTTCATCTTCCTACAATATTTGCAAGAGACTCAGACCATCCATTCTCTCATGGTGAGGTTGGCAAGCTTGGTGTTGCTGTTGATACTCTGAAGGACATGGAACTTCTATTTGATGGAATTCCCTTGGACCAAGTCACTACATCAATGACCATCAATGCTCCTGCGTCGATCCTTCTCGCAATGTACATGGTTGCAGCTGAGAAACAAGGTGTTTCCTCTCATCAGATTGGCGGAACCATTCAGAATGACCTGCTGAAAGAGTACATGGCTCAGAAGTCTTGGATTCTTGCTCCAGGGCCTTCACTAAGAATAGTCGGAGATATCATGGAATATGCAACGAAGAATATACCTCGCTGGAACACAATCTCAATTTCTGGATACCACATCCGAGAAGCTGGATCCACTGCAGTTCAAGAATTGGCATTCACATTGCTCAACGGTATGGAGTATGTAAAGCTGGGAATTAGTCATGGATTGGATGTTGATTCCTTTGCCCCTCGACTATCATTCTTCTTCAACGCTCATAATGACATCTTTGAGGAAGTTGCCAAATATCGAGCCGCTCGTCGCATCTGGGCTCGGGAGATGAAGGAAACCTTTGGAGCCAAGGAAGAGAGGTCTCTCTGGATGCGCTTTCATACTCAGACTGCAGGATGCTCACTCACCGCACAACAACCAATGGTCAATGTTGTGAGAACAGCCTACCAAGCGCTTGCTGCTGTGCTTGGGGGCACTCAGTCTTTACACACTAACTCGATGGATGAAGCTCTGTGCCTTCCCACAGAGGAGGCGGTTCGAGTTGCATTGAGGACACAGCAGATTATTGCTCATGAAAGTGGTGCCGCCAATACAATTGATCCACTCGCGGGCTCTTACTTTATAGAAGCACTTACCAACGAGATGGAGGAGGAAGCCTACAAGTACTTCGAGAAAGTGGAAACCCTCGGTGGAGTCATTGAAGCTATTGAGAAGGGTTTCTTCCAAAAGGAAATTGCAGATGCCTCATACCGCTACCAAAAAGAGATTGAGAGTGGTGATCGAACAATAGTTGGTGTCAACGATTTTATACTTGAAGGCGAAAAAATCACTATCCCAGTCCTGAAGATTGACGAGGAAGTAGAACGTCGCCAGATTGAACGCACTCAAAAGATTAGGAAGAGTCGGGATAACAAGAAGGTCAAGAACGCTCTGGATGGACTCCGAAAAGCATCAGAAAGCGATGAGAATGTTATGCCTCACATTGTGAATGCAGTCCGAGAGTATGCAACAATTGGTGAGATATTCGAGGTCTGGCGTGAACTCTGGGGAGAATGGGACGAACCCAAAATATTCTGACTACAAATTCCATCAAATTAATCATCGTCTTTTAAGCAAATAGATAGCCATCACAACCATAACTACTCCTCCAACAACTGCAACCATAATCATCGTGATATTTGGTCTACTTATTGTGAACACAGAGTCTGAAACATCCCATGACGTTATACCAGCCTCACTTCTAGCTACAACACGAATGAGATACTGATCTCCATCTGGAACCCCACTTATATCCCAAACAAGTGTTGTATCTTCAAAATAACTAATTAACTCAGACCATGTTTCCCCAGCATCTTGAGAATAGTAGACTGTATAGGTGACTGGAAGCCCCCAAGATTCAACAGCCTCATTCCATCTTATATCATAAGTTCCAAAAATCGTTTCTCCTCCATTTGGTGCGAGAATGGTGGGATTTGACAATGTGTGACTTTTAACCTCATATTCAGCACCCGTGATGTATTCTGAACTCAAACCATCTATGCATTGAGCAACTATCTTGAATCTATATTCGTCACTCTCTGGGAATTCGGACGCGAGCCAGACCAGACTTGTTTCACTGAGGTGATGTGCCACTTCACTCCAATGAAATCCTCCATCAGCAGAAATCGATACATTGTACATCACGTCATGTCCAAATGTATCGCTAGAAACACTCCAGATAATCTGCGTCATTCCCCAGAATTTCTCTCCAGCTAGAGTTTCATTGGGATAGATGAGTCTTGGTTTTGTTAGGATGTGCATTAGATATGTCTGGAAGACTTTGACATGTGGTTCTGAATCATACTTCTCACCACTATAGGGATATGGTCTATCAACGATATCATCCTCATCTTCATCTGGCCACGTCCACACGTCATAATAGTTACCTTGGACTTGATTGTTTGAACCTACATCAACAAGATATGTAGCAAATTCAGAAAATGCCAAGTTATTCTCAATGAAATTGTTATATTCTATATAGTTACCATCAGATTGACAACGAAGTCCTTGGAGCTGGCTTCTATAGAAGGTGTTAGTGATTATATCTGTAGAATCACCAGAAACATCCAGAGAGTATGAACCACTCTCAAATAGCACATTATCTATAACGGAGCAGTTAAACGACACCTCAATTGAGATACCATCCGCTAAGCTGTAGCCCACAAGATTCTCTACCAATATACATTCATGTGAGTTTCCAAGTTTAATACCACTCGTTCCACTTGTAATCACATTGAGTGTTATATTGTTCTCAGAGGAGTCTCGTAGACGAATGCCATCATGTAGGACTTCATTCACAGTATTTTGAGTGATAGAGCAATTATTAGAATAGTCTGCAAGAATACCCCAACCGTTCACAACATCAATTGTGTTGTTTGAATATTCACAATAATCTGAACTGAAAGAGTAGAGTCCTGCAGAATCCACACCGATGATATTATACACTGTATTGTTTGTCACCTTAACGCCATTTGACTCACCCACAACTAACCCATGACCATTTGTATCTTGAATTGTGTTGTTCCAGATAGTAGCATGAGTCAAATTCTCTAGAATAATTCCTGCCGTTCCACTAATTATTAGACATCCTCTAATCTCAAAGAATACAGTTGTATTTCCGATATGAATCGCGAAGGTCCCTGTGGTTGTGATATTTACCCCCTCGATGATATATGGATTACTAACTGAACCGTTACCGTCCCATAAGTTTGCTATTGCCTGATTTGCAAAGTCAATGTCATTAGAGATTACAATGGGAAGGCTTTCCTCATACGAACCTTCACTAGGGATCAGGATATTTGGTATTCCTTGATTATCGCTGTCAAATCCCCCATCAACACAATACTTTGTCACAGTAATTGGACACAGGATAAGCAGACTAATGCAAAATAGAACCACTCTCTTTCCTTTCATCTGTTATCAGACCTCTTCGCATCGTTTTCAGGGTGGTCAAGTTTCGCCAGTACTTCTCTTCTTGAAAAGAATCACCAAAATTACTACAGCTGCAATAACTGCAATCCCACCACTTGCAAATCCTATGAGTCCCGTGTCTATTACAGGAGCTGTGGTGGGTGTGGTTGGTGTTGTAGATGTAGTCGTATGTTGAATTGAGAACGTCACAGATATTGCTTCTGATGTAACCCCTCCATCTGCAGAAGCAATAACCTTGACAACATAGTTGTCCCCATTTGCTAATTCTTCAATATCCCATTGATAGCTATTACCAGTTAATCCAAAAGTGATGTCGCTCCAACTGGACCCGCCATTCGATGAGTAATGCAATGAGTAGCTGACACTATATCCCCACGAATCTACAGCCACATCCCACTGAATGTTCAGGCTTGTTTCGAATGGACCTGAATTGTCTGGCGAAGTTATTGTTGGGTCCGTCAGGATGTGTGCTATCAGAGAAAACTCACCATCAGACTCGTCTGAAACGCTTAATCCTTCTGAACACTTAGCAATCACTCTGACAAGATAATGAGTAGTCTTCAACTCAGAGGATGTGTCCCATTCATATTGAGTAGAAGTGATATTTCCAGCAATCTTTGTCCAATCAGCTCCGGAATTGTGAGAATAATAGATTGAATAATTAACTGGATGGTCTCTTGAGTCATAACATGTAGACCATTCGACAACAACCGAGTCAGTAATTGCTTCACCACCATTTGGGTGCAAAAGAGTCACAGGTGTCAGATAATGAAACTCTGGTGGATTTGCAGGATGGGTTAATGGATATGGATCATTGTTCATGACTGCTCCTTCCAGTAAATATGGAATGTCCACGATATTGTCAAAATCGTCATCAGGAGTTGTCCAATCACTCCAGTAGTTGTACAGAACATTCTCTGAAGCTCCATCGAATGCCTGTGATGTTCCTCCCATATTATTACCGATGAATGTGTTCCACTTTATTGTATTATTACCTGAATTGAGTTCCGCATAGAATCCATGTTCTGTACAATTGCTAATTGTATTGTTCAAAATGTTGTTATCATACGCCAAATGCGAAATATGAATCCCACATGTGTTCGGGTTTAAATCATCCGGGTCAAAGATACGATTGAAATTTATCTCATTCGAGGATGAATGATTGGATATCCACATTGCGTTGTCGTTTCCGAACAAAGTGTTTCCAATGACATCACTATTATTGGTATTTCTCAACCAAATTCCCAATTCATCATCATAGATTATGTTGTTCCATATTTCAAGCCCTATGGAAGAGTTAGCCCATATGCCATTGTATGTATTATGATAGACCTCATTATGATAGACTCGTACGCTGCCTGAAGAATTAACTCTGATTCCACTCTCTGACGAATCCCAAATCTTGTTATTTGCAATTTCTATCTCCTGACAGTCCGAATCCAAGAATATTCCATGTCTATTGTTGACTATATTGTTATTGAAGATCTGACCATTCTTCGCATTTCGTATATAGATGGCATCAAGGGATCCAATAATACTGTCAAGATAGTTGTCCTGAATCACGAAGAACGCTTCTGTGTTTTCAATCACTATCAGCTCAAAGTTGCTGTCTGTGATATTATACCCTTCAATCCTATATGGAGTATTCTCATCTCCTGTTCCAGGAAATCCATAACTACTGAAATCGCTGTCACTATCGATAAAAATGGGTCCTCTATTTGTATATGCACTCTGGTACCCTGTTCCTCTAATTGTTATCTGAGAGCTTTCTACTACTTGTGGTGCAAATTCAGGTACTCCTGCTATTATGCAATATGTTGCAGTAGAGAATAGCAGAGCCAGACCAATCCAAGCATACCTTCTCAAACCGAATCTCCCTCTAATGATTAGAATATACATAATATCTCATTGAATCTTTAAAGTTTGACGAATCTTGAAAATCTCTCACAAATCAGTTGACTTTGATACTGATCGCCTCTTTATTTGGAGTCTATGCTAAGAATCAGATACCAAAATCACTATATTGGGCCCAAATATTGCGTTCGAAATCACCCTTGGCATCATTGAGTGCATTTTGGGATGTAGAACATCGATGACCTCCGACTGCCCTGATGGATTATGTAAGCTAAAGATTCAAGCTATTGATCGTGCCATTGGACATCATAAAAATGAGTGGTCTGTCCTTCTAAATTCATCAAAAGAGAGCAAGGATGTTGAGCATGCTCTTCGTTTCTGCAAGATGTTTCACCTGGAGTCAAAGGTCAAAATCGATGGCGAGGACTATATTGTCCTGGTAAAGAATGAGCTGATACGACTTCTCTAGAGATTGCTGCTATCGTTTTCTAACATATATGACGACGATTGCCATAACCACGAATCCTATTACGCCGCTCACTACGACTCCTTCTAATGGAAGACCTAAGCTGTTCGACCGTGGTATTGTCGGCCATGTGGTTAGGTTGCAAACATTTGGAGTGGAAGCAATCAACCACTTTGTGATGGTGAGCAAATCCAATAAATGAAAAAAACTTGATTCTTTCGGACCTATCGTTTGAACTAGTTCAAACGAGCATTCTCTCTCTGGTGATTTATGATGAGTGCGGTTGAAACCAATATTATGGCGGAGGAACCAATCGATACACCAAATGTAACCAGATTGAATAAATCAAAAGTCATTGGCTCACCATTTGAAGGGGTCGTAGAAGTTTGAGGGCTTGTTTCATTTTCCGGGAGTTCTCTTGCCAGATAATAGTAGTCTGGATTCTTAATCATCTCATAGGTTGAATGATTAAAACTATCCATGATGAATGTACCGCATGTCACACGAGGGTCTTGTGGGTTGAATACAGGGTCCCAAGCTTCCCACTCCTCATAACCAATTCCATCAAAATCATTGAAAATATGCTTTGGGATTATATAGCGTGTCGCACGATCGAATATATGCCAATAGGACACAGTGTTGTACTCAAAGACAACTCTTGTCGGTGTCGGAGCATATGCAGCTACAAGTTCTTCCATATTTCGCCCTGCTGGGTTTCCATAGACTCCGCTCTCAAGTTCGTAGTTAGTCGTGAATGCTACATCTCCAGCGGTTAAGGGCACTCCATCTGACCATGTTGCGTTTGAGATAATGTCCACTGTAATGCGTGTATATCCTTCAGGAACCGCTGAATTGTCTGCATGAGTTTCGCTAATTATACTGGTGGCTAGATTGGGAATGAACTCAAGGTTTGGACCAATAGTGAATAGTGTTGGCCAGAGATTCTCGAAGAATGGTTTAGAAAACTGATAATCTGCAGTATAGATGTTGAAGTTGCGCATCAAATAGAGAGATCCAATGTGAACAGTGCCACCAGAACTTCCTGTATTACTTCGCATATTGCACAAGGACCAGATGCCAGACACACCTCGGATGACATCCCCTATGTGTCCTTCAAAGGTGTCAGTTCGATATGGCTGTAAGAGTGTTTTTGGACAGATGACTAGTCTTGGAACATTATGATGAATTATCCTCTGTATCTGAGCTGCAGCCTCATAAACCGAATCATAGTTTAATCCATGTAGCATCTCGTCTAGATACAGGTCATAAGTTGCGTTGCTGAATGAGAAGGTGGGTTTCCAGTAAGTTGGATCAACAACAGCGAACTCACTCCAAGTTTTATTACTCAACCAATCAACATTGTTAGTATAGAAGTTTGCATCACGAACTAACATGTCAGGATATGATTTTGGCAAAAGATTAGCAACTACGAAAAATGGACCTGAATATGCGAAGACATGAAGCTCATTCAAAGCATCTACAGCAACTTGTGCCATGATTTCATCAATCTCGGATTGGCCCCAATAATAACTAACTTCTATTCCAAAGGATTCTCCATTAGGTCCTCTTCTATATCCTGTAGTCGTGTCTACCTCGAAACCAATGTCATCAAGAATCTGATTTCCTATGTCAGCCTGATTTGTGTAGTAATGTGGTTCTAATTCGTTCTCAATGCAGAAACTGCTTGTGGGAGGTACTATGGAGTCATGCACATTGGAAAGACCCTGCATTATTTCAGTTATTACTCTCGTCTTATCAAATGCATATGCAAAGGCTCTTCGGAAGTCACTTATGTTCAATGGATACCTCCAACAATTGAGATCAATACACCAATAACCATTTCCGGATGTCTGAATGAACTCTATATATGGATCCTCAACTTCAAATGTTGGAGAACGCCATAAATTGATTGGATCTAGAATTAGATCAATTTCTCCAGTTTGAAGATAATACACCAGATTATCATAGTTTCCAACACTTCTGTACACAACTTTGTCAACATAGGGGCCTCTTAGGACATTGTCGCTAGTAAGTGTAATCTGTGATGCATTTGTGCTCATAGGAAATGTTAGAAAGACGGTGATGACTAATACTGCTACACCGAATCTTCTGTATCTCCTCAAGAATGACCACTAGCTACTTATTGCTACCAAATCTCAATACTCTTCCGATTGAAGAAAGGTGGATCAAGTTCCAAGAGTTATTCATAATCGTAGAATGAAGGTTCATCCTCAATAAATTCGCTTGGAAGTCCTAGATATTCAAAAAGCCTCTGAACTGCAATACAAGCGAATTTCTCTGTTGAATAGTGAGTAGCGGCAATAACGTTGATTTTATGCTCTTGACATATTTGATGAAACCTCAGAGATGGTTCATAACTCTGTGACTTCATCGTGACGCCTGTGATGTAGGTCTTAACACCAGCTTCACCAAGCTCCTCCGCAATCTCGGGATAGTTGCCTCCCCCTGCGACGAGGGCTACCTTCTGATTGGTTATCTCTGGTGCGCCATAATTCCAGACCTTCAATCTGTGACCCACAAGGTTCTCAATCTTTCCAGCAATCTCGGACACAGTCTTGTATTCTGTCCGCCCGATGATGCCAACCTTGACACCGTGATAGTCGAAGAACTCCCTCTCAGTTTCAATCCCAACCGCTTTCACGAAGGATGCTGTTGTACTGTATGGGCCATTACGGTCAAGTGGTACATGTATACAATAGTGTGCAATCGCCTGTTCCCTAAGTCTTTCAAGATAATCCCTAGGTATGTTCTTGAATGGAAAATTTCCAGTACTGTGGTCCCATATCATAGGATGATGAGTGAAAAGAAGGACTTCTCTATCTCCAGAAGACAGAATTTTGTCAAGCACTCGCTCACTGGGGAACACAGCTGTGTAGACCCTCCTGATTTCATTTGCATTGTCCAACACAAGTCCCATCCGCGATTGACTGAAACTCTCAGTCATGTAGTCACCGAGGTCTAATAGACTCCATTCGTCCTCTTGGAGTCTATGAAGTTCAAACTCTTTGTCCAGACTCTCATACAACTTCGCTGCTTTCATATTCATTATCTCCTAACAATCACATGGAGAACACGATTGTCGAATTTTCCTATCCCAGTGCCCCTCAAGAAACCTTCCTTGTTGAGTATCAAAACTATTCTTGAACTAGAAAAATCGCATTGAATCTAGATCGAGAGCTCCTACCATGGCCTTCAAGAGATTCTCATATGGGGGCCTAGGTTCTCCTTCCACAATATTAGCTATTGAGTATTCATTGCTTAGTGAGGTGTTTCCTCGTTCCTTTATGTGCTGAATAATGCTATACTTTCGCTCGTTGTAGATTCTCTCTGACTCATTCTGATCTCTTCTAATCTCAATGTTGATGTCTACCTCATTGAATACAACCATGTGTCTGAGCATTCTGAGTCTGTTCATGATATATGGCAGTCTATTCTCTTCGAAGCCATCCTCAACTTTCAGTTGTAACTTGAGGTCAAATGCACTGGCACTAAGTCCCTCTCTATATGACAAATCGCTAGGTGCAATCACTCGATTGACAATCCCAAAGGGTATGTAGAATATCAATGGTCTTTTGTTCTTAGGTGAAATCCACCACTCTTCCTTGATTTCATCAGTTATTGTAGGAGAATAAAGGATGTCTGTTATTAGTACATTCTCAAAAAGAAGGAAATTGCATAACCTGCTTTTCGAAGTTAGCTCTTTGTCAAGTGAACTAGCCCATGAACCTATGAATACATCAATAATCTCACCAGTGTTAAACTGCTCTATCAATGAATCATGAATGGTATCAATCACTTTTTCCCTGAATCGTTTTTCAGCATCCAAGAGAACATTGGCTGTGACTGACTCAACAATGTCAAACCGCTTCAACCAAGATGATTCTAATACCTCCTTCATCTCGTGTTTCGACGCTTCCTGGAGTAACTGGTCCGTACCAAGACCATCAAATGCTATTTCTGCAAGAGCGCTGAAAGACTCTTGCCAAATGTGGAGAATACGCAAATAGGACTCCTCATTGAGTTCATGCCTAAGAACCTTCACGACTTTGTCTATCTTTTCCAAGAGGTCCTCCGATAGGCTCAACTCGTTAAGCAATCCTAGACAATACCTCTCGAAATCGTCAATTGCCCGGCGCAAACCTTCAACCCCTGCTTCAATTCTACATGAAACCATTTATACCTGCGCCGAAGAATTTCGAATCAGATATCGCCTTATCCTTTTCTTTTTTTTTGGAGAAATCTTGAAGAACTCAGAGTTTGGGAACGATATAGTCTTTCAGTATCCTGATGGTATCTAACCCGTTCTTCCGAAGATCACCAACCATAGGAAGACCCAGAATGAGAATGTCCGTTTCATTCTTGTATTTGGAGAGTTCCTCCAAAGCTGAATCTATAGTGCCTGAAATATACTTTGAAAGCATAACATCTAGGATCTTTGGTTTTCGGTCGTCAGTTATCTCTTCGAACAACCAGTGCTGATTCAAAAGATCCTTCTTCTTCGCTTCAAAATCATTAGCATCCTCCCCAATTACCGATGTGCAAAGATAAAGAGACCATTTCAATTCATCAAAGTCACGTCCAACCCTGTCACATGCTTCTCTCATGCGATCTTTTTTGGCCACGTAATCTTCGGGTGTTTCGGAATCATAGTTCAGTCCATCCGCGTAACGTGCTATTATTTCCTCCATCATCGGAGTCTTCAGCTTCTGATTTCCAACCCAGATGGGAATACGGGGTTTCTGTACCGGTTTCGGTAGGAACATGGTTTCTTTGATGCTATAGTATTCTCCCTCAAAGCTTGGTCTATCTTCTGTCCAGAGAAGATTGATTATCTGAATAGCCTCTCTCAGCTGGAGAATTCTTGTCTTGGTGGAAGGAAATGGGTAGCCATATGCTTCATACTCTGTTTCCTTCCATCCTGCTCCAATACCAAAGTCTATCCTTCCATACGATGCGTTATCCAAGGTCGCTACAATCTTGGCTAATTGTGCTGGATTTCGATAGGATTGGCATGTGACTACTGTTCCCAATCGAATGCGTTCTGTCTGTGGAGTTAGTAACGCGAGAAGTGTCCATGCATCATGGGCTTGCTTCTCTACACTATCGGGATTTCCAAAGAAGTGATCCGAAACCGTGAAGCTATAGAAGTTGGCATCTTCAACAGCCTTTGCAAGAGTCACTATGTCTTCGTAGGTATACCCCATTTGAGGCTCAATTTGGATTCCAATCTTCAAACTACCACGCACCTAATGATTAGACTGCCATCACGCGTATAATAACTTGTTATATTTACGTAACAAACACGTAGGTGAGATAGCTGAACTCAGCTCTTGCGAAATCTCTTCCTATGTTTTCTTATGCCTTCTGGCCACTCTTCAATCGATCGGCTTAGAGTAGTTGTAAGTTCGATTTTATCAATTGGAAACTCTGTCAGTGATTTGCACTCAAAAAGAGGTGTGACATCGAGAGATATTAGTTCGTTATCGTCTAGTTTCAGAAACTCCAGTTTTGTGCAGTTCTTCAAAGGCGAGAGCTCGACTTCTTTGAGACTCATTCCATCTATAGTTAGTATTTTCAAATCCCTACATTCTGATAATGGGCTCAAGTCGATTTCTGAAGTCTTGTTTATTCCAATGTTTAGGGCATCCAATTTGAGGCAAGAAGTGAGTGGTGTGAGATCTATAGTTTCAAGATCATTGTCTGTAAGGTCAAGATACTCTAGATTTGGGCAGGATGCTAGTGGGGAAAGATCAATTGTTTCTAGATGGTTCATATAGAGGATTAACTCCTTCAGTTTAGCACTCCCCGATAAGGGTGCTAGGTTGATTGTCTTGAGTTGATTTAGACCAAGATTGATTCTAGTAAGTCTGTGAAGGTTGTGTATCTCTTCCAAATGGAACTCGGTAAGACCATGATGTTCTGCTTCTAGGACGGTTCGACCACGAGTTACTGGGAGCTTTTTTGGGAGTTCTTGCTTTTTCGGTCCAAAACGAGAGTTTCTGAATTCGTGCCAAATCGCATAGACTATAATAGTAATTGAAGCGCCTATCTTGACTCCTTCTCCAAACAGCGTCAAGGCATTAGCTCCAGTGAGAGCACCTATTCTTGCAGCCGCTACAGTCACTATGAAGCCCATCAGAATACACGAAGCAAGTAGGAAAACTATGAATCCCTTTGGAGAATAAAACTTGAACCCGGAAGGTTCAGAATCTGCCAAGTCTGACGACTTCGTTGATTTGTTTTGTCTGTCTTTGTATAGATTATACTCATACTCGAGATATGTTACCAAAAAAATCAGCCCTGATATGCCTCCGCCAAAAGCCATGACAGTCCAGAAAATTCTAGCCAATATTGTTGTACTGAGAAAACCTAGAATGTTCCAAGTAACGAAACTGATGATAAGACCAAAAACGAGCCCAATTATTACTAGCTTTTCGCGTGATATCCTGCCTGGCATTTGCACGCTCCCAACAATGTGTGCTCGTGAAAGCCTTTCTATCTTGCTCTCCGCACTGATATCTCAAAGCTATTGTTAGCCGAATCCTATTTATGATAGATATCTCCAGCAAAGCCTTGCTTTCGACAATTACCGAATCAGCCCTTATGGCTGAAGATGGAGGATTAGTCATTTGGTAGAGTACAATAAGGTCACTGACGAGGTGGTCAAAAAACTCACTGCGATATGTGGTGAGAAATATGTCACCACCAGTGAACCACTTCGTCATAGCTATATGGCTCGAGGGATTATGGGCCTCGAGGCTGTCGTTCCGGAGGTTATTATAAGACCTGCAAGTGCTGAGGAAGTATCCAAGATTCTCATCGTTGCGAACGAGAACCTTAGTCCTGTAACCCCCGCATCTGGAGGCCTCAGTGGAGGCTTTGCATTACCAGCAATCGAGCCTGGCGGAATCTACATGGACATGACTCGGATGGACAAAATGGAAGTAGACACTGAGAATAGAGTCATGGTTGTAGAGCCAGGTGTCCGGTCTGGTGATGCGTGGAGAATTTTCAAGACCAAATATCCCGACTGGGCTCCACCAATTCCTGATGGTGCACCACCAGCGGCTACCGTACTTGGGGACGCCATTGAGCGAGGTTTCTCGCTTGTGACTGGTGTGTATGGTCCACAGGCTGACATGATCATGGGTATGGAAATAGTTCTTCCAACTGGTGAAATCTTTCATACTGGTTCTTGGGCATTACCTGGCGCAAAACCCTTCTATCGCTGGGGAGTTGGTCCGAATCCTGATGGATTGTTTCTTGGATCACAGGGCTCTATGGGTATCATAACAAAATGCGCTATCAAGATGGTGCCACATCCCCATTACAAGACAGTAGTTGCATATGGTGGAGAAACTTGGGATGACATCGTCAAACCAGCTTGGGAAATATCCAGACACGAGCTTGGCATTGCAGAACGCACTGTCATGGTGCAGGGAGGTAACTACGAGCTTGTAATGACTCGTTGGCCAAAAGAGAATGTCCCAATCGACTATGACTTTTACAAGAAGATTGGTGTTGACAAGAAGTGGATGAACTATGAATGCTGGGCATGGTCGCAGGAGGAGCTTGACGAAACCCTCAAGGGTATTGACAAGATCTACAAGGACTACGAGGTCAGGGAGAAACGCACTACTCCAAAACAAGAACTGCATCCAAAGCAGGTCGCATCCCGCCTTAAAAAACCCAACAAGATTGCCATTCCTTATTCGTTATGGCAAGCTGGATTCTTGTTCATAACTTGGTACTGTCCTTGGCTTGAGAGCAGCAAGATGATGGAGGAGTACTGTGGAGCGATGGCTGACTATGGCTTCCCAGAAACAATGTGGGTGGCATCCATCGACCACGCACGACAGGCAATTGTCATGCCAATTCTCTGTTTTGACTGGACAGAGCCTGGCATCATGGAGAAGATTCGGGAATTCAACCTGGAAACCACCAAGAGTTTCCTGAAGAAAGGTTGGCTCAATTATAGGCCTGATCCATTTGTCCACGCTCCTCAGACTTTCAGTCAGGCAAAGGAGTACTACAAGATGCTGGTCAAATTCCGAAAGGTCTTGGACCCGAACTTGATACTGCACCCAGGTCGTCTCGCAATCCCATGGGAGAGTGTTACGGATCTTCCCAACCCCGTAAAGGAATGAAACCAAGGTGCAAATTATGTTACAAAACATAACCACTATATATGCTAATGATACAAGGAGGAACGATTGAGATGACAAGTCTAGAAGACCTTCGCAGGATCAATGCACGGTGCATTCACTGTCGAGCATGCCAGTACGCCTACTCTGGTGAGCCTGATAAAGAGGGCGAGACCGAGGAATATACTGGAATGCTTCAGGGTTGTCCTGCTGGTTTATACTTTGGCTGGGAAGGCTACTTCAACTCAGGCAAGCAGTGGATGGCACGAGCATTCCTGAATGGTGAGCTCCCTGCTAGCAAGGAACTGCTTGAAGTAACTGAAGCATGTACAACATGTGGAATGTGTGAAACCCAATGTCCAAACTACATTGATACAGTCCATGTGACAGAGGCACTCCGAGCTGCGTTGATTGAGGCTGGTGTTGAGCCCCTTGACAAACACAAAGTCTTTGGAGAACGTGTGGATACGAAAGACCTCCGAAATCCATACAAGGGAGCTAGGGAGGAGCGTACCAAGTGGCTTGGAGAATACACTGACGTCATTGACAAGCCCGATGCAAAAGTTGCTTACTATGTTGGTTGCACTGCAGCATATAGGCAGCAACACATTGCCGACCACACAGCAAATATCCTTAGAAAACTTGGCATGGACTTTACAGTTTTGAGTGATGAGGTCTGCTGTGGCTCACCTATTCTGAGAACCGGACAGAGGGACATCTTTCGAGAAGTGATGAATGAGAACCTTGAGCTGTTCAAGGACTTTGATCTAGTGCTTTTCAGCTGTGCTGGTTGCTATAAGACCTTCAGGAATGACTATCCCTCGCACAGTGGCAAACCTCTTCCCTTCAAGGTTCGACACGCAGTGGAGTTTGTCTATGACCTGCTTGAGGAAGGTAAGATCAAGATTGAGAAGCCCTACAATGAGAAAGTCACGTGGCATGATCCCTGTCACAGTGTTCGACATGTTGGTATTGCTATTGAGAAAGAGATACTCAACAATTCGAAGAATTGGTTACTCGATAGCAGAAACGCTGAGAAAGCGAAACAGGCTCACTTTGAGTTGCCTCGTGTAGTTCTCAATGGCATTCCAGGTCTTGAACTTCGAGAGATGTACCGCATTAAAGGTGATAGCTTCTGTTGCGGCGCTGGTGGTGGTGTGAAGGCACAATTCCCAGACCTGGCCCTTTTCGCAGCCAAGGAACGTCTTAAGGAAGCAGCTTCAACTGGTGCTGGCATCTTAATGACATCCTGTCCCTTCTGTGTGACTAACTTCAACGATGGCATCAATGCGTTACAGGAAGAGGAGAAAGAAACCAGCAAAGACCTGTCAAATCAGGGCTCAAAGTTGAAAGTAGTTGAGCTTCTAGAGCTTCTTGACGAATTACTCTAGTCAGTAAATTGCTGCGGAAGAATTTCTTCTGCAGCAACAATCTTCTTTTCTAACTCTACATGGTGATACTCATGCACAAACCTTCTGAGCTAGTCACTGTCCAACCTTACAACTCAGAATGGTTAACATGGTTTGAAAGGCTCTCCACGTTTTTGATGACTAAGCTTGGTCAAAATGTTATCAGGATTGAACATGTTGGAAGTACAACAATTCCTGGAACTGATGCAAAGCCAATCATCGACATTGATATTGTTATACGATGGTTGGATTTTGATAGAATCAAGTCTAACCTAGAAAAGATTGGATATGTTCATCTGGGCGATCTTGGAATCACTGGTAGAGAAGTATTTGACTTGAGAGATCTTGAGTTGAAACGACAACTGCCAAATCATCATCTCTATGTTTGTGATCAGCACAGTGAGGAGCTTCACCGACATATCGCATTCAGAGATTATCTACGTGAGCATCCTGCTGTTGCCAATGAATACTCCAATATCAAGATGCATCTTGTTGAAATGTACTCTGGAAACCGAGAGAGGTACATTCAAGGCAAAGACATTCTGGTTCGTGAAATCTTGGAAAAAGCATTACAATGGGTTAAAGATAGAACTCCCTCCCTGCCATGATTCAATTCTCTCTGAGAATCAGTGCTATTGCTATCATTGCTTCAACTATTAGAGCCAAAACAAATAGAGCTGGAATAAAGCTGCTAGTCAGGTCTCTAAGATGCCCTACAAGTATTGGTCCAATAAAGCCCATAGATGCACCTATTGCGAAGAACAATCCACTCGCAATGCCTGTGTATTCAGCTCCAACTTCAGGTAGGTCCATCATGACCACAAGCATTAGTGGCATATGTGCCCCACTGACAATGCCATAGATAATTAGTGAGGTTAAAAGAAACAACCCTAATGAAATTCCTGCAAAGTATATGCAGATGCCCTCTATCAGAAGCACAATAGCAATTACTGGTTTCCTTGAGCCTGCAAGTGCAACTCCTGGGATGACAGCACTTCCAACAAGCCCAAGCCATGTAGGGATTGACGCCCATAGTCCCGCACCTGCTGGATCCATTCCTTTCTCCTCAAGAAGAGTTGGAAGCCAATTCCCAAAACCATAGAACACAAGAAAGGACGAAGAACCAATGATTGCCACCATCCAGACAAACTTGTTACTTAGCAAAGAGCGAAGCGCACTCATCATAGACGTATTTCTAGCATCATTACTTGAGTTGATGGATTGATCTTTTGCCAGTAGAATCCAACTAATTGCTATCAAAAGACCAACAATTCCGTAGAATGAGAACACGTTCCGCCACGTACCGACGATTGGGAGAATAAGTGAATTTGTGAATGCCAGTGCTGATGCAGAACCAATAGCCGCTCCAGTCATGTAAATCCCTGATGCTAAACCTCGCTCCCGCCCCTCAAAAGATGCAGCCACTACTTTCGCCAACCCAACTGAAACTGTTGGTCCTCCAAAACCGAAAAGGAATACCACAATGAAAAGCGATTCAAAATTGAAGACAAACGATCTGAGAACCGCAGAAGATGAAATTAGGATAAGTCCTAGTGTGATCATTTTCTTTTGTCCTATGCGATCGATGCTCACACCCACAGGAACTGAAAGAGGGACATACATTAGAATAACGCTACCTAAAATGATGCCCATTTCAACATAGTTCAATGTGAGGTCTGCAGATATGACATTTACCAGAGGTGGAAGTGAAGAAAGAATCAGTCCAAATGCAAAATAAACAAGCCATGAGAGTGCTAGGATGATCCACCTGTAACTAGAAACTTGAGATAGATTGGCACCATCTGTCATTTCGCGACTCTCCTATGGAGCTGAATAATTGTAAAAACACAATCATAGTCTTGCTGACTTCGTCAATAGTGCTCTCTGTGTATTAGTTCTTACTATTGATTGAAACCCTATTTAGCCTAAATCCCATTTAGCGTTATCAAATCCAAATTGAGCTCAAGTAACTATCCTTATCTAGGAATAAATTCACATTAAGCTCGTTCTGAGATTTTGTATTCAAAGCACTTTTGTCCAAGAATACAGAATCTTTTGTTTTGCATGAGGTATTACCAATGACAGAAACAATAGTCCGACCCCCCAAATTAGAGGAGCGAACCTCCTTCTATCGAGTATATGGAACAGGAATGCCTAATGTTGATCGATTGACATTCGATGGATTCTCACGTTGGTGGAATCGTAGTAAGGTGCAAGGTGATTTACCAAATCTATGGAGGGTCGCGGTTGTCGATAACCAGATTGTAGGTATAGCAATCAATGCTGTACTTGATAGTCTTAGTTGGGGTGCGATTTGGGAGCTCGTAGTGGATGAAGAATGGAGGAACAAAGGTATAGGCACAAGCCTTGTTCATGAGTCTGAAAAAGCCCTACTTGAGCGCAACCCAAATCTTACACATTTTGTGTTGGGTGTTAAAATGCACAACCCCCGAGCCATTCCTTTCATCGAGCGGCTTGGCTATGGCATCCAATCCCTTGTGATACGACTTGATGGGAATGCGGCATCCACATTACCTGAACAAACCCTCGATGTGAATATTGCTAGACTCGATGATATTCCAACACTATTACACCTTGTCCCTGACAATTACTGGGGTCAAAGTGATCATAAAATGCTTGAATATTCGATTCGTGGAGGAAACTCCTATGTTCTGAAAGAGCGGTCTAGCAATATGGTGGTAGGATTTGTTCGCCTTGAGTATGACCCGGACCAGATTGACTCAACAGTCATTACTTTCAGCTATCGACCAGGTTATGGCATAAAGGTCATTGACGCTGCTCTCAACGAAGTTGCTACCAGAAAGGCAATCTTCTGGGTGCAGGATAGACATGAGGATATCCTTGACCATTTCTATGCTGAAGGATTCCAAAGGACTGAAGCAGAATTTGTGGCGAGAAAAAGGGTCAAGAGCTTTCAATAGTGCAATGCTAGTTTCTCTACTAATCCTCTCTCTCTTCCATCAAAAGTTTCCACGGGTCAATCTCTTCTTGTTGAGGAAGAATCTCCTCAGGTCTTGTTCTTCCTCGAGCAAAGTGGTCCCATGCAATACCTGCAAACATCAAAGTTGCAACTCCTGTGATTATCATTGCTTCTGGACTCACCGTGAAAAACGTTGGCCCTGAGGGTTCAAAGGTCAGTAAGATATTTGCTGGAAGCACATAGAATGGGTCCATTACTGGGTACAAATAGGTTGATTCATTCATAACTGCAAGATGTACCAAACCATCCCTTGTAACTGCCATATCAGCTACGAGTGGTTTTAGGTAGTATGGACCATATGCCTCCGTATCATTGAGATTGAATATACTATCTTGAGAATAGATTTGGCCTGACCGTGTGACTCTATTTATCGTCATCACATGATTCACATGTCTGTATTCTAGAACAAGATAGAGTAATTGATCATGACCTACCTCGAATCTATCCAATCTCGGAAAATCTTGCCAGTCATATCCATAGTCAATACTGAATGACTTTGTCCAACTGATTGTTCCTTCTGTGGTCCATCTTGATAATCGAAATTCCTCATCGAAAACATACGAGCATGTATAAAATCCACCGAAAGGATCAGGTGCGAATGCCTCGTATTCCTCTTCTATGCTCCATACCTCGTTACCGTTTGCATCATATCGTTGAACAGAGTCTGGCATACCAATGTAGACCTCTCCATTGTAACAACCAAGTCCTTTTGGATATTTTACACTATAGACCGAGAATACATATTCGAAATAGCTAAGATTTAGCAAAGTTCTATCCCATAGCTTGTATCCCATAGAATCCAATTTAATAAGACTGTAAACAATCCGGCTAGAATTAACAACTCCAGGGTTAAAGTACTTAATTGAAAGTGAAAGAATGTATATTGTACCTGAAGCATCCACATCCATAAAAAGAGGAATTTCCATATCATACAGATGTATTGAACTGTTCCAGATTTCTTGGCCATTTGAGTCTAGCTTTAATAGAAACAAGTTTACACTCTCTGGTGACGATTGCGGCGAACATAGGAATATACCATCACCTACTCCTTTGACAATTATATACAACCCATATGTTGAAACTTCTTGATATGGAGTCACATTCCAGATGGAAGTATGGTTTGAAGTCATACATCCAAGTGTGACCTCCTGAGAAAAGAAATAATCGAAACTGAGATGAACAAACGAGTTCTCTCCCAAAGGCTCAAGTCTAGTTATTCCATTATAAATACTCCCTGATATTGTTGTGTTGAATTTTGGTGAAATTAACTCAGGAGTTAGGTCGTCTACTTTGAGAAGTGCTTCTATTGAGAAATGACTTATTGTCGCATTCACCACCCCTTCATAAACATCAAAAGGGGTACTACCTCCATAATAGGCTACAAATCTCTCTGTAGGAATAAGCCCCATAAACATAGCGTAATTATCATGAGGGTAAATCTGAAACCCTTCCTCTTCAATTGATCCCACAAAATATTGTTTTGCCTCAGAAGATGTCAGCAAAAACTGAATGTCGTAAGTTTGGCCTCCCTTCAAGCCTGTAACTGTCTTAATTCTTCCAGCATAAGAATATCCGGGAGGGCCTATCCAGAAATAGATTGCATACATCTCATCACCATTATCTTGCAGTGTAAAGTCCCCAGAGCATGTTATTTGAACTGATGCAGAAATCCTAAGAGTCACTGGAGTCTGGTTGTATTCCCATGTGAACTCCTGCTTCAACCGAGCAAATTCACGACATTCAACATATCCAACATATGGAATCGACCAAAAATATGGCTGGTGCCCTGCGCTGTGTTCCCATATGAGTGTCACCTCACCATGTTCGCCCTGTGCAAGATAATCATAGCTAAATTCAGGTGAGTCATAACCAATCTCAATTTCCGGTTCAGTCAGGAGATAAGGGTCGGGAAGTAGCTCTCCAGATTCTTGGGGATTGCCCTGAGCGGGAGTAAAACTCGCGTCTACTTTTGTGGCATCACACACAATAAAGAACGTAACTACAAAAATAAGCATCATGATAACCGTGATCTTTCTCACGTCAATCCCTCATATTTCCACGATCTCTAAAATACAATATAGATATCATCACTATTAGAGATTATCTTTCACGCTCAGAAAAGTTCGCCAAATTGAACTTCGTTTTGTTTTGTCTGGATTACCAACCCAGTTTCCTACCATAGACTTCACCCTCTCTTGGGGGTTCTTGGTCTATCCTTTCTTCACTTGTTCTTGTCTTATCCACTCTTCCTATGCATACTCCTCCTAACAGAAGAACTAAGCAAGAGATACCAAGTAAGAATAGATACGAACTCCAGGCTGTAATTTCGGGAATGAATTCTGATGAGATTGGTTGATTGACTAGGATTTCTATATACCCATTATCTTGTGAAACTCCATCATCATAGTATGTACCATTGATAGTTATATTATAAAACCCGGGGTCCAAGACAATATTTCTTATTATCCACCCGTTTTGATCCTGAATACCCTCTGTTATATTGATAAATAATGAACTAATGATTTCTCTATCTTGGTAGAAGCCAAAAAAGACCTCAATGTATTCATTTTGTTGCGTTATTCCTGGAACTCTTACCTGAAGCTCTGAATCATAGGCATTTGCTTCATACACAGTGAATAATGTTGAGAATGTTATTGAGAGATCAACCATTTCCTGCTCTTGATTGGGTCCATGATATACTGACATGGGTGTTGGCACATATGCCATCGCAACAATCAGTGCAAAAATGAACACTAATGAAGGAACAAGTAGTGGCTTCTTCCAAATTATGCTTTTTTTCAGATTACCCGAAAGAACCCCCATCCAAATTGTTAACGCAACTACTGATACAGTGACAATAAGACAAATCTCTGACACCAGTATTAGACTATCAAGAGCAGCTCCTATTGTCGATTCCCTCCTGCTATCATTTCTCCAGATTGAATGAATATCAACCTTCGCTATTTGGCTGCGTAGAATTAATGAGTGATGTTAAATGCCGGGCTTGTCAGGAAAATATTGGTGATTGAAGAATTACAGGGTGTGAAGAAATGGCATCAGACCGTAATAGAATCCTCATGGTTCTACTTCGTATGGGGAGAATCATCCTGTTTGCCTTCGGAATATTCACAACATTCTGGTTCTTTTTCAGCTTCATAGGTTTGTTCATTGGGATTGGTTGTTTTTTCGCGTTCAGAGAATCCTCATGGTCACGGCACGGTATTGTATTGGCCTTTGCAGCAGGAACAGCTACGCTACTAGCTCATGTTGTTAAATCAGTAGCTCCTCTTACAATGGCGATAATGAGCTCAATCGCCATTTTAGTGCTGTACTCAATATCTTCTACAATTCTCTGGATTTGGCACAGACTTGAGAGAACAACTCCATCCATGATATCTGAGCTTCAAGCAGCCATGAAGACTGTTCCCATGAATCTTCGTAGGTTGCTTATTCTTGTGATTATATTTTCACCTGTTCTCATGTGGTCAAGTGTGAGTATCGACTTGGGTGTGATGTTTGATAATAGGGCAAGATTGCTCTGGGTGCATGCTCCTTCGACAGTTATTACATCAGCTAGTTTTGAAATCACTGTGGAGGCTTGGGACCCTTATGAGCGGCTGAGTGCGACCTACAAGGGAACTGTCCAATTCTCTATCCTGTCCTACAATCTCACTTCATTCAATCAGATAGATAACTCTTCAGTCACTCTACCTTCCCCCTATACATTTACTGGGCAGAACTTTGGGTCTGATATTGCGTATGAGATCCAAGATGGAAAAGATAATGGACGGCACATTTTCACCGTGACAATAGAAACCCCTGGGATCCATTACATTCTGGTAGAGGATTCCTCTACAGGTAACACTTACTACAGTAATCCAATCGTCGCTAAAACTGCCAGTGAGCTTAGCACTATGATCTATTGGGGTGACATCCATAATCACTCTGAACTCTCGGATGGGACTGGCTCTGCTGCTCACTCATTCTTCTACGGTCGATATATTGCATGTCTGGACTTCATGTCATTGACTGACCATGGGGAGATTATGTTGTTTGGACCTAGTAGTTTCGATGTTTTGGAGAATGCCACAAATGCAGCGTATGCACCACATCAGTTTGTGACATTTCATGGCCTTGAGTGGACAAACACCGACACAGGTCATTACACCTGCATCTTTAGTGGGGATGAGCTACTGAAGGATCCCATTCTCTCCTACCTAACGCTCCCAACAACAGACCTCCTTTGGAATACACTTGATGAGCTCACAGCTGCAACCAGCTGCAGGGTACTTGCACTTCCTCATCATACAACTCAGAAGCAGTATCTTCAGGACTGGACTTACATCAATCCGAAGTATGTCAAAATAGTTGAGGTCACATCAGTTCATGGAGAGTGCCTCTTCGAGCAACGTCATCCATTAAACTATGTAGGTCTGATTGCCCCACCCCCAGAATATACGAATGGAACATCCATCATTGATGCCTTCAGAATGGGTTATCGGATGACAATCTATGCCTCAAGCGACCAACACGATGGTCATCCTGGACATTCAATTAGTCATACCCCAGCCTTTGTAGGTCATCAACGACCATTCAGTGTGTGGCACACGCGAAATGAGCATCC
Organism: Candidatus Thorarchaeota archaeon SMTZ1-45; assembly: GCA_001563335.1. Taxonomy (GTDB): domain Archaea; phylum Asgardarchaeota; class Thorarchaeia; order Thorarchaeales; family Thorarchaeaceae; genus SMTZ1-45. The sequence goes on from LRSL01000001.1 coordinate 47,557, forward strand.
ATACCCGGGTGGATTGACTGCTGTTTATGCAACCGAACTTACTCGTGACTCCATTTTTTCTGCTATAGAGCGTCAAGTGATCTATGCATGTTCTGACCATGGACGCCCTCTTCTTAACTTCACCATCAATGGAGTCAGTGTCGGAGATGGTTCGACACTCTATGTTGCAAGCCCCTCAACATTACGAGAAATAGAAATAACTCTTGCACAGGACGGGTCTCCTGCTGCAGCATTTCATTCTGCTGCATCGGTGACTGATAATTGGTTTCCAAATTGGAATGCACAGATTGAAATCATAAAGAATGGAGAGTTGCTTACACGTATTGGAATTAATCAACCTCTTGTCAATATCACCTACATTGACTCAGAAACCATTACTGGTACATCATATGGTTCTGAGAGTTGTATACTGGTGAATGGTCAGTACTACATCAATGGATATAGTAACAATCCAATTGATCCTGACACTCTGAATACGAGTGGTGCTGACTTCTATCTAGTCCGGATTGTTGGAGCCAATGGTCGCTATGCATATATTGGTCCCATTTGGGTAGAGGTCAATTCTTGACCTTAATCATTGATTGTGAACTCTTCTCCTTCCTTTAGAGAAACGAATTTTGTGCTTGTGCCAGCTATTCCCTTCTTGAAGTCATCAATGCTCCTGTCCCACGTGTGCATTGGAATCACAGCTTTCGGTTTGATAATTTTGGTGGCTTCCGCCGCTTCTTTGTTGTCCATCGTATATGTATCACCGCATGGAAGTAGTGCAACATCAATTGACCCCAAATCATTCATCTCAGGAATCACATCCGTGTCTCCTGCAAAGTAGATTGTCTTTCCCTCGACCTTGACTAGATATCCAACTCCAAATCCCTTTGGGTGAAATGGGTTTCCAGGTGAACGGAATCGCTTCACGTTATATGCATGAACTGCCTTGACTTCTATATCATGGAATGTTGACCCTTCTCCTGGCTTCAATGACTCGAATGCATAATCGAGTTTGTCACCGCAGTCCTTTGGTGCTACAACTATTGTGTCTTCATTACGTACTTCATTGATTGCTTCAGGGAAACAGTGGTCATTGTGTGAATGAGTCACGAGAACAACTGATGCAGGTTCCAATTTATCTGGAACTTTCTCTCTCAATTTCTTAGATCTATAGAGGTCAAAATAGACTACCTTCTCATTTGCCTTAATCTGGAAACTAGCATGACCAAGCCATCGAATTGTTACTCCCATTCAAATCACCATTAGAATAGTGTCCAAATTCTCACATAACTCATTTGCTAGAAATAAACAAAACTATAATTGACATTTACACATTATGTTGTAAGTTCAGGAGATTGAAGTCCATGCGAAAAGGGAAACTACGCTCCAGACGTGGTATATCGGTAGCGTTACTTCTTATCCTATTTGGTACAACTATATTGATTTCTATACCTGTAGCAACATATGCAAGTCCAATCTCACAGACACCAAAGACAACTAATAGTATGATGTCTGAATCCATATATAGAGAATTTAGTGAACGCCGTTGGGATTTCAGGAGTTGCGAACCTCAATTTACCTCTCTCTTAGCACTGAGTAGTATCCGGTTTTCAAATGATGTCCTTCAATTGGACTCGAGTATGCCTCCTGATTTAAGTCCATTTGGAACACCACACGCTCCCATTGATATTGATGATAACACCGATTTTGTAACTCAGGGCTGGCCTGGTAATGGTACTGTTGAAGACCCATACGTTATTGCAGGTCTTAATATCAATGCAACTGCTACTGGAGGAGTAGCCATCAACATCACAAATACAGATGTCCATTTCTTCATCAAGGACTGTTGGCTAACAGCCAATAGCACCTCTGTTATCGAGCTGAACTCAATCGCACATGGCCGCGTCAAGAACAACACGATACTACAGAGTAGTAGGGGTGTGGTCGCGCTTCATTCAGAAGATTTGACTATTTTTGATAATCTGTTCTACGAATTTAGTTGGGCTGGTGTCTATATGGAAGACTGTTCGCTTTCATCACTCAGGGGCAATAACTGCACAACCTGCTTCATTGGACTCCATATCGAGCAATCGAACAACATCTTCATTGAAGATAATTATTGTACTGATTGTCTTGGAGGTATTGAACTCTACCTTGGATGTGAATATATTACTACACACAATAACACCCTTGTGAGCAACGAGGTTGGAATAGGTCTATACTTGGACTGTGAAGATAACATCATAGATTCAAACAATTGCACACTCACGAATATGTATGGTATTTATGCTCTGGAATGTGCCAATAACACCATTCTGAACAATTATGGTCGAGTAAATGGTATTGATATTCTTCTACAGAACAGCACATCACATACAATACATAACAATGATTGTGGGACCACTACGGGATTGATTGACGCTGGGTCGATATCTCTTGACAATTCAAACAACAGCATCATCACAGGTAATCATGTTGAAAATTCGTTTATTTGTATAGAAGCAACAAGAGGTAGCTCCCACAATGAGATAGCAAATAATACCTGCTTCCTCTATTTAGGTGGTATCGTGGCTTGGTATGGTGCCCCATATAATACAATCACAAACAATACTTGTGACAGTCAGTGGTCTGGCGATGTTGACATATTTGTGGAAACTTCTTCATACTGCACGGTGACTGAGAATAAATGTAACCACTCAATGTTCAATATAGTGAGCATTGAAAGCAACAATGTCAGTGTAGTTGACAATTTGTGCTACGAAACTACAGAAGCTGGTATCTGGTTTTCTATTGGATATCACGTCCTTATCAAAGGAAACACCCTTGGAAATGGCTCAACAGGCATTGTATTGGAAGATGTAGTCTACGGATCAGTTCTCGACAATACAGTTTCTAACTTCACTGCAACATGGATGGGTGGTCCCACAGGGATTCATCTAACTAATGCATACAACTCATCAGTTGTAGGGAACCATATCACTGAGTGCAACGTAGCCATCTACATGGAACAATCTAGCAAGTGTAACATAACCGACAATACATGTATCGATAATCAGGATGGTATTTTCGTAGTTATTTCCAATTTTGACATAGTCATAGACAAGAATTACTGCCACCTTACAATGGGATATGCTATTATTGTAGCTGAAACTTACAATTGTACAGTGACCAGAAACGTATGCACAAACACAACTGGTCTGGAGGGCATATGCCTTGGTGTTTATGATGCACAATGTGATGCCTTTTGGAATGAATTTCGCCTCAGTGATATCGGTATTGATTTTGAAGGTCATAAAGGAGTAATAACTCACAATACAATAAAAGACAATGAATTGTTTGGACTGTATATTTTGGGACTTCTAGATGTTAATGTAACTTGGAATATTTTTGATGAAAATGGTCAGAATGTTCGAGATGACAGCGTACAGACCATTTTTGACTATAATTATTACTCCAATTATACTGGTGTTGATGCAAATGCTGATGGGATTGGAGACACATGGCATCCCATTGACGGTTTAGCAAATAACAACGATACTCATCCACTCATGTATTATCCAACTTCCCCTACTTGGCTTGAGGCGCCTATGGACCAACAAGCAGAGTATGGTGAAGAGTTCACCTATAGTATTAGTGTTGTAACTTCTCCAAAATCAGCACCGATTTCTGAATGGTGGATCAATGATTCACAATTCGTCATTAATGATGGAATCATCTCATACGCCCTTGCTTTAGGTTTCGGTGGTTATCCATTAGAGGTCCGTGCTTACAATCTCTATGGGTACTATGTCAGTGGGACATTTACAGTCACTGTTGCTGATACTGTTGCTCCCACTATTATAGGACCTGATGATTTTGACTATATTGTTGGTCAGGTCGGGCGTTGGATCACATGGATAGCTGAAGATCATGATCCTGCAAGTTATAGTGTAACTCTAGATGGAATTGAAGTCATGTCTGGTGCATGGAACTCCACAGCAGAGAATGTCACTATTAGTGTTGATGGTCTTAGTGTTGGTGACCATACCTTTGTAATTGTATTCCTTGATGGTAGTGGAAATGCAAACACAGACACTGTTGTGGTCACTGTAAGACTGGAAGACTTCACACCTCTTCTATTTATAGCTGGAATCGGTGCAGTAGCTATAGTAGCAATCACAGTGATCTATCTGACTCGAAAGAAAGGAAGTGGAGAATAATGTCTTAAGGGGTTTATCCTGCTGCTGATACCTAGCTCTTTCTTCACTATATGTCCCATTATTGTGTTATTATCGAAAGGTCACTTCTGTCGTAGAGAATCCAAATTAGCCAGAGCCATCCAATGCCTGTAAACGCTGTAGTGATCTCTGGTATTGCATTACCTGACCAGAAGGGGAAGGAACCACCAAACCATGAGGTCCACATATAGATTGAGAAGAATGGCATTATGATTGATATTAGAGAAAACCACCAGAATTTTCTAAATCTCAAGAAACCAAGTCCCACAAACCACATTGCAAAGGGGAAACTCCCGAAGAATCCCACAGAAACATAGAAGTGAATTGCACCAGCATTTTCCGAGAACACACCAATTGCAATGAGAAAAATCAATGCAATGAAGAATGGAATAAAACCAATCTTTGTTGGCAGGTCTTTAATCACTTTCGTGAAAGAATAGCTGAAAATCAACAACAGTGCTCCCGCTAGTACAAGTCCAACGTTGAACACGATGGCTGCAAGCAGACCATTATCGTAATTGCCCAGGTCACTCAGAGCATTACCATCCCAGGTGAACCATGAGAGTGAGAGTATAATTGCTACTGAAATAGCTACAAGTGCAATTATAGGTCCAATAATTCCTAATATGCCTGGGAACTTTCTTGATGGACACTTCTCATCAGCTGACATGGTTCTTGTTGGAGTAATCCTCCTTTTTAGTTGTAGGTAAGACATCATCTGACGGATGAAGTTTAAAACCTCTCAATCATTTGATTGACTTGGATATAACTAACAAGAGGAGTAAACATGGCTGAGATTGCAGAGTGCCCCTATTGCGGAGCTAGAGTACCAACTGACCGAGTAATGGATTATGATAATAAGGTCAAACTCCGCTGTAAGAACTGCGGTGGCTTTTTCGAGTACCTTCCTGGATTCGGAGCTTTCAGTCTCCCAGAAGAAGAACGAATGGTTTCAACCAGAACAGAAGGTTCGATACCAGAAACCTACTATGGGTTCCCTGATACTGAAACTCCTTGGAGAATTGAACAACCACCTCCAGAAACCGGTACCGCTGGTGCAGCATGTTTTGTAATTCTATGTATGTGTTGTTTCTTACCTATACTATTCTTCGTTATGATGCTTATTTTGGGAATTGGCTTCTTCTGGTTCTAGCGGGAAACAATATGGTGAATACTGCGATGTCTGAATTTCCAGAATGCCCATTTTGTGAACATCAGTTGACCGAGTCGATCCCAGAAACCATTGAAGGCTCCATAAAAATCAGATGTCCTTCCTGTCAACAACGTTATGAATTCATTCCAAAAACAGGATCGTTTCCTTTAGATGAAGACTATGGCATCACTGTTACAAAGGGCATTCTCGGACCTCATGTGATATCCAAAAGTACCGAGGCGACTGATGAACTCTCGCTGTCACGTGCTCTTCTCATCGGGGGTTCCTGTTGTTGCACAATAGTAGTTATCATCCCTATCGTTTTATCTTTGCTGCTGGCACTCCTTGGATGAAACTTCTCTATCTTCATGGTCAAAGATAAAAGGAATGTTGTTTCAGCCCCGATTAAATACTCTGGAAAACTAAGATCAGGTGACAATATTTGACAGAGGCTGAGGTAGAAGACAAGCGTATCACACTTGCAGAGGCTGCAAAGAAAGTCTCTGATGGAAACGGGCTTTTTTGGGGTGGATTTGGATATCAGAGACCTCCGATTGCTTTTTCCCATGAACTTGTCAGACAAAAGAAACGAAATCTTACAGTCTATACCTGCGGGTCAGAAGTTGACCTTGAGATCATGGCTGGTGCTCATGTAGTTGACAGGTATGAAATCGCATTCTCCGCGATAGAGGCTCTGGGCCTCTCAAACAATATCAGACGAAGAGTTTCAGAGGGAGTATTGCAAGTTGAAGACTACACCAATCTTGCAATGGCTATGCGCTTTCTTGGTGGTTCGTTAAATATACCATTCATGCCTCTTAGAAGTATGATGGGGACTGACATGGTTCGACTGTCGAGATATCTTGGGGAAAATAAACTCAAAGTCATTGACTGTCCTTTCACAGGTCAAAAGCTCACGGTGGTTCCATCTCTTAAACCTGATTTTAGTATCGTTCATGTGCAGCGTGTTGATAAAACAGGCAATGCGCAGATTGATGGAATAGTTGGTGAAGATATTGAAGGGTCTCGTTGTGGAGAGAAACTCATAGTTCTTGCAGAGGAACTCATTGACGAAGAGGATATCCGATCTCGACCTGATCAAACGAAGATTCCTGCTATGTATGTAGATCATGTAGTGATTCTGCCCTTCATCGCCCACCCAATGATGTGTCATGGCTACTACGACTATGACTTGGAACATCTCATGATGTTCCATAAACTAACGGAGACTGAGGAAGGCTGGCAAGAGTATCTTGATGGTTACATACTAGGGGTAGAAGATCACTATGGCTATCTCGATTTAGTGAGTTGGCCAAGGCTTCATCAGCTGAAAGCAAAGAAACCATGGGGGTATTGAAATGGTTGAATACACAAAGACCGAATTCTTGATCGCTTGTGCCTCAAGTCATGTCCGAGATGGCGAAAATGTCTTTGGAGGGACTGGAATGCCTCTCCTCGCAGCTCTTCTAGCTAAAGAAACTCATGCTCCTCGTTCTAACCTCATTTCAGAGGCTGGTTTCATTGACGCTCGGCCTAGAGAGGTTCCACTATCTGTGGCTGATACAAGGTATTACTATGGTTGCTCAGCATCAATAGGTCTGATTGAAACCTTAGGTTTTCTTCTTCAAGGAGGAAGGATTGACGTCGGTTTTCTTGGAGCAGCACAGATTGATGAATATGGAAATCTGAATACAAGTTACATTGGTCCTTATGAGAAACCCAAAGTCAAACTTCCAGGGAGCGGCGGAGGTAATGATATCGCATCATCTGCAAAGCGTCTTATTGTAATGATGTCGCATGATAAACGTAAGTTTGTGAAGACGCTCGACTACATGACATCGCCAGGTCATCTTGAGGGTCCAGGTTCTCGTGAAAAGTGGTCTATGGTTGGAAAAGGTCCAGAGGTTGTCATCACTGATATGTGCCAGATGGACTTTGAGCCTGAATCATTGAAGATACGTCTAAAATCAGTTCATCCAGGATACACTGTTCAAGATGTAATAGACAACATTATGTTCGACCTTATCGTGCCTGATGATGTTCCAACAACAAATGAACCAACACAAGAGCAGATTGATATCATGCACAAGCTCGATCCAAAAGGAATCTATCTTGGTAAAGGTGGATAGTACTCTGGAGAATGGACATTCTTGAGCTTATTAGACCTCAGTGCATTTGAAACAGTCATTTTTGACTTGGACTCAACTTTGACAAATACCCACAGATATCCAATAGTGGCTAGTGAGTGGCTTCTCAAGAAAATTGGCATAGACTCAGAGGAACTCATGTCATCCTATATCCGAAATCTTGTCATTAGGTATAGAAAAGCACTTCAAGCCATTGTGGAGGGTGCTCCCTTTCGCTCACCCTTTGACATTATATATACTGCAATGAAAAACAGTCTCGAGGATATTGAACAGAAAGTTGATTCTACGCTTGTGAATGAAGCAACTCAAAGATTCAAAGCACTTCATTTGGAGCTTTCAACACCTTATGATGGAGTGCTTGAAATACTTGAGAAATTGAAGGCTCGGAACATTAAGCTTGGAGTGATATCAAACTCCTTTGCAGGTCATGCAAGAATCATCCTAACAAATCTAGAGCTAGATTACTTCTTTTCTTCCATAGTGGATTGTGGTGATGTCAACGCATACAAACCAATGAAGGAGCCATTCGAGAGAGTGCTACGTGAGCTAAACACTGAGGTTTCACGATCAATCTATATAGGTGACGAGTACTATGCAGACATGGTGGGTGCTAAATTAGTAGGTTTGACTACGATATGGATAAACAACCGAAATATCTCTCTTGAGGATCAAGTTGCGAAGTATGGGTCTTCTTCGACACCTGATTTTGTATTGAGTTCAACCCATGAATTTCTTCAGTTATTCTAGTAAATTCGTACTACCTATACCAACGCAACAAACATATTAACCACCACAAAGAGTTCCATGCAGCACACCACTGAGAATTGGAAGGAGTATGAGAACTTTGAGTGATGGCAAAGACCCAAGTGGCCCAGCAAAAGCACGATCTGACCTTATTGATATTCTAAGCCACGACCCTGAGAACACAGAAGCAATTGTCACAATAATTCAGAATGAACTCACTGATCTAAAAGATGGCAAAGCTGTTTCTGAGATTTCTAATGCACTCAAAGAAGCTGCAGCAGCATCCAACGTTGCTGACGATGCAAGAAATAATGTGCTCTATTGGCTGACTGAAACAACTCCCGATATACGTCAAATGATTCTTGTTCAGACCATCGAGGAGCTACTAGGAATGCCCCAATGCAAGGATGCGACAATAGCTGCCCTCACGCGAATCTCATCCGAAGACAATGTAAAGATGGTTATGGAGTGGGTGGGCAGGAAGATTCTCACACTGAACCAAGCTGTCTATGTGCTCCTTTATCCCGACTCATCTGCGGCACTAAAATGAACACATCTTTCTGACTGCACCTATAAATCAGGCATATACTTCTTGATGTATTTCTCCCAATCGGGTTCCAATTCCAATACTCTCTTCACACAATCTTTAGCTTCTTTCCTCTGATTTAGTTTATAGTGGAGCTTTGCTTTGTGGAACCATGCTTTTGCGAAACTACTATCGAGCTTCACAGACTCCTCATAGGCTTTCAAAGCATCTTCAAATTCACCCTTTGTTTCATGTATCCGAGCAACACTAAACCAATCAAACTGAGTTCTCTCGTGTATCTCTGCAGACATTTAGATTCAATCCCCTTTCTCAAGAAATTCTTGTTGTGAAGCCTAATAACTATGGAGTGTGCTAGTAGCAACCTTTTGATAAGTTTGTCTTGATTATAATGGCTCTACAAAGTCTTAAAAGTATCCATAAAGTTTCAATCTGGTAAAACTCTTCTCATAAGTTTGATTTCATAATATCTACTCATTTGCCACAAAATTGTCATTATAAATACATACTAATTGTTCTCAGTTAGGTGAATAAACTGAAGAATATTCGCAGGATGATAATTGGATTGTTCCTGATGGTAGCTCTTCTAGGAACAATGACAACCACCGCTACTGCCATGCATGGAATGGATCGACCGGAGGATAGACCTATGCCAGGTATGCCAGACCATTCCAGAATGAATGATGGGTCAGTCTGGATAAATACTGATATCATCACAATCATGGCAAATGGAGAAACACCGCAATTGCATTTTTGGTTCACCTCAGATGAGGGAGGGACACTTGCCCGTTTCTCGACAAATTATGTGATGCTTATTGAGTTTGAAGACCTGAACGATGATGGAGCATACCAGAGAAATGAATACCTCTATTTTGCTCCACTTTCTGCATTTGAGTGGACAATCTCAACTGGGGAGGTCGTAGATGATGACATTACCACAGAAGTATGGTTGAAATATACAAAGTCTGGTGTGAAAAGCTCAATGATGCCTGGAATGCCTATGTTCGGTCATGATGGAATGGGCGATATTGAGAGATTCTCAGATGTGACACTTCAGATATGGGCTCATATCTATCTTGATGACTATGTTGGAACTGTTTCTGATGATCATGGAATTCATTTCAACTACACAGTTGCTGGTAGATCTGAGCTGAAAATGGATATTGAGATTGGTAATTTCCCCTTCAGTAGTGAAAACTCAAGTGTTGCCATACAAACTATTCAGAAAGAGAATGAAGCGACTGGTACTCAGAATCTTCACCATCACAGAATGGAAACACGTGAACGTTTCCGCAACGTATCTTTCAGCTCAGATATGAACTGGACTACGACCGGTGGAAATGAAACGCGATTCGAGAGGATGAATGATACTGAATGTCACAGAATTGACTTCATGGACCAAGATGATGGGATTACTCAGGGATTCTTCAGCTGGCTGGACACTGCAGTCATCACTTGGCCTGGAGGTGAAACTGAGGCAGTAGATGTTGAAGTGTCCTATGTCCCCAGAGGTGATGGAGTCGCTGTATACTTAGCCTATCCTTACTTCGACGATGGTAGCATCTTGCATGATCCTTCAATAGGTCTCTATCCAGAAGGCGCTCCTGACACTGGAATACTTCTCAACTATGTCTTAATTACTGGTATTGGCGGGATTGCACTTGTTGCATTACTCGTCGTGTTGGTCCGGAAAAAATAGCTCTCTGACAAATACTAGGGTAGTGGTTTTTAGCCGCTACCCACCAGCTACACCTAAGAGAAGTCTTATGAATACTTGAAATCTGAATCAGTAGTCCCAATGAAATGTACAATGAATGTGGTGTGAATCAGTGCGACGAATGGTCTTGGTAATGGCTGTGCTTGTCCTCACATCTATGCTGCTCGTTCCAGTTAAAGCCGATGTGCAACTTGCACAACTTGAAGACATCGTTTTAGACCCTGTGGAGATAAAAGCAATAATGTCGCAGGATGGTGTTACAACTCTCAATCTCCAAGCAAGAGCTACAAATCAAGGAACATCCAGCATCACATCTATCTCTTTTAGAATCGAATCGCTTGAAGTGGAACTCCTTGATGCTTTCGTTGATGACACCACGACCACAGCAATCTCTATACTTCAAGAAAGATACACCGAAGTAGTTGTCTCTCTTTTTTCACCTCTTGAAGAGAATGAATCTGTATGGGTGGAGTTCAATCTTGAAGCAACAGATCTGATTGAAGATCCGGAAATAAGCTTCGATTCTACGAGGTACATAACACACTTCGTTTTCTACATCCGCCCTATTACTGAGTTTGCTAATTTCACATTCACTGCAGTTCTTCCTCAAGATGCCCTACTTTCGAGAGAGTCTGTTGTACCAGTATTCCCCTCTGCTAACTCAAACTATACAGATGGCGCGTCGCTCGCGTTCGTCTGGTTCACTGATTCACTTCAAGTCGGACAGGAACAAGGATATGTTATTCAATACCAGTATCCAAATCTTCAATCAGGACCATTGGGCTCAATCCTAGTCGAATCTATTGTGATTGCCATTCTGGGTGTTTTAGGTGGCATCGTACTCACTCTTGGTGGTCCCAAGGTCTACCAACGACTCAAACGAATTGGTTCTGTAAAGTTTGTTGGTGTCACCTCGGAAGAAGAGGAAGTCTTAGAGGTCATCCGAAAGAAGGGTGGGTCTTGCCCCCAGAAGGACCTGTATACTGAATTCGATATGTCACAGGCTAAGGTCAGCTTAATTTTGAATAATTTAGAAGAGCGAGGTCTCGTTCGAAGATTCCGTGAAGGTCGTGAAAACGTAGTCCATATCATGGAAGACTAAAACACCCAAAATCAACGCCTTTATATCATTCCCAAGTTCATCTCCAAACGAATCATCAACCTGAGGTGGTTTCTTGAGTTCGTCCAAGAAGATTCGTGTACTTGTAGCAAAACCCGGCCTTGATGGTCATGATAGAGGTGCGAAGATTGTTGCTCGAGCACTTCGTGACGCAGGGATGGAGGTCATATACACAGGTCTCCGACAGACTCCTGAAATGATTGTCAGTGCCGCCCTCGATGAAGGTGTGCATTGCATTGGACTCAGTATTCTGAGTGGAGCTCATAATGCTCTATTTCCAAAGATTATGGAGCTCTTGAAAAAGGAAGGTATCGAAGATATCCTTGTCGTTGGTGGAGGAATTATTCCTGAGGATGATATCCCTGAATTGAAGAAGGCTGGTATCGCAGCCATTTTTGGTCCAGGAACTCCTCTGGATGAGATTGTTGAGTATATCAAGGCTAATGTCAAGCTCTAACTCTTGCAATATGAGGAAATAGCTTTGTCAGTGGCTGAAATTGTCAATGGAGTGTTGAATGGTAAGAGAAGAGAGCTAGCTCGTCTTATCTCCTTAATTGAAAATGAGGATCTCGATGCCACAGAAGCTCTAAGTCAACTCTACAAGCACACTGGTAGAGCTCATATTATCGGTGTCACAGGACCACCAGGTTCCGGTAAGAGCTCGCTCGTTACGAAACTGACAACAGAGTTTCGTAAACGCGAGAACACAATTGGAGTAGTCTGCGTTGACCCCTCAAGTCCTTTTACAGGAGGTGCTCTTCTGGGTGACAGAATACGAATGCAAGAACATAGCTTAGACAAGGAAGTCTATGTGCGTAGTATGGGCACCCGCGGACATCTCGGAGGACTAGCAAGAGCAACCTCTGATGCAGTACGAGCTATCGATGCATTTGGAAAAGATATCATCTTCGTAGAAACTGTCGGAGCCGGACAATCGGAGGTCGAAATCATCAATATAGCTCATACAGTGGTCGTTACTGATGTCCCTGGTAGTGGGGATGACATCCAAGCGATCAAAGCTGGTATCATGGAGATTGCTGATATTTTCGTCGTAAATAAGATGGACCTTCCTGGGGCTGATAAGAAAGTCACAGAGATCAACGCTATGCTAGACATTGATCCTCGTGAAAAAGCATGGCGTCCTCCTGTCCTCCTCACAAACTCTAGGACTGGTGAGGGTGTACTTGAGCTCACTGAAAAAATCTTGGAACATCTTCAATTCTTGAAAGATAGTGGCATGCTTGAGCAGAAGGGGCTAAAACGAAGTCGTGACGAACTTCAAGAGTTGATGCAATACAAACTCACTCGAGAATTATACCTGAAACTTGAGGGTCGGCCAGAATATGAGGCTGCAATCAAGAAGATAGCCACCCGAAAAGAGGACCCGTACACAGTAGCCGAGCGGTTGATAGCAGAGTTCTTGTTTAGTGAGAGTAGGTGAGTGAAATGAGAAATGACTCAAAGCTCCGTGACTCCATAAAGAAGTGGGAGAACGAAACTTTACTCCAGACAATCAAGAGATTTCCAGAACGTGAGGAGAATTTCAAGACCATCTCTGGAATCCCAATAAAGCGTTTCTATACTCCTCTGGATTTGCAAGATTTGAACTATGAGAAAGATTTGGGCTTTCCAGGTGAATTTCCCTTCACTCGTGGAGTACAACCCACTGGATATAGAGGTCGGTTTTGGACTATGCGGCAATACAGCGGATTTGCCACTGCTCAAGAAACCAACAAGCGTTTTCACTTTCTTTTAGAGCAAGGTCAGACAGGTCTTTCAATTGCTTTTGACCTTCCCACGCAAATTGGCTATGACTCTGATGACCCACTAACCCAGGGAGAAGTGGGAAAAGTAGGCGTTGCAATAGACTCGCTCGCAGATATGGAGGTTTTGTTTGAGGGAATCCCTCTAGATAAGGTGAGTACTTCGATGACTATCAATGCCCCTGCTTCAATATTATTGGCTATGTATATCGTGGTAGCTGAGAAACAGGGGGTATCGATGGACAAGCTACGTGGAACCATTCAGAATGATATCCTCAAAGAGTATGTTGCGAGGGGCACATACATTTTCCCACCAACGCCCTCGATGAGGCTCATCACTGACATTTTCAAATTTTGTAGTCAGAATATGCCTCTCTGGAATACTATCTCCATTTCTGGATATCACATTCGAGAGGCTGGTTCAACTGCAGTACAAGAAGTGGCATTTACATTGGCTGATGGCATTGCATATGTCCAAGCCGCCATTAATGCTGGACTGGATGTTGATGGCTTTGCATCACGATTATCATTCTTCTTTGGTTCGCATAGTGATTTCCTAGAAGAGATCTGCAAGTTCAGAGCCGCGCGTAGAATGTGGGCTAGAATCATGCGTGAACGTTTCAATGCAAAGAATGATGACTCGTGCAGGATGCGATTTCACACTCAGACTGCGGGATGCACGCTGACAGCGCAGCAACCAGACAACAATGTTGTTCGGGTTACACTTCAGGCTCTGCAAGCGGTCCTTGGAGGGACGCAGTCGCTGCATACGAACTCTAGGGATGAAGCACTGTCTCTTCCTACTGAAGAATCAGTCCAGATTGCTCTGCGAACCCAGCAAATAATCGCGTACGAATCTGGTGTGGGAGATACTATCGATCCATTCGCTGGGTCTTATTATATTGAAAGCCTTACAAATGAGATAGAAGAGAAAGCTATGGAGTACATCCAGAAAATTGATGACATAGGGGGAGCTCAAATTGCAATCGAGAAGGGATTCATACAGCGGGAGATTCATGAAGCCGCTTACCAGTTTCAGAAGAGTGTTGATGAAACAAAGCGAATCGTGGTTGGTGTAAACAAATTCACAGTGGATGAAGAACCCAAATTTGACTATCTGCGAATAAATCCCGAGGCGGAGAGAGAGCAACTAGGAGAGCTGGAGAAAATACGGTCTAAGAGGAATACAAAGCAGGTTTCTCAAGCTCTAAGTGCCCTACGTGAGGCTGCAATGAGTGATACGAATCTCATGCCATCAATCATTGACGCTGTGAGGGTCTATGCCACATTGGGTGAGATATGTGGAGTGTTGAGAGAAATCTTTGGCGAATACAAGGCACCAGACATTCTATGATTGGAGAGATCAAGTCATGTCCGTGGAGAAGATTAGTCATATTGGAATTGCGGTGGAGAGCATAGAGAAATGGCTTAGCTACTACAAAGATGTTCTCGGTCTCGAATATACGGGTTCCGAGGAGGTAGCTGAACAGAAAGTTCGTGTAGCCTTTCTCAAGATAGGAGAAAGTCAGATTGAACTTCTCGAACCAACTTCTGATGACAGTCCAATCGCTAAATTCTTGGAGAAGAGAGGCGGTGGCATCCATCATATTGCTATCAAGGTTGATGATATTAATACAGCTCTAACAAGGCATCATGAAGCTGGGGCACAGCTGATTGACAATGAACCTAGAATTGGTGCTCATAACATGCGAATAGCCTTCATTCACCCAAAAACTTCAGGTGGTGTTCTTATGGAGCTTTGCGAGGAGCCCCCTTGAATATTTCAAATCCTGAGCATAAATGTGCAAAACT
>LRSL01000002.1 GCA_001563335.1 Candidatus Thorarchaeota archaeon SMTZ1-45
TTGGAGAATCTGTAGGCATGAAGAGAATATTCGATCTCGCCGTTCATTGGCAAGACAGAATGGATGAGGTGTCTTTGAGCGCTCCAGTCAGTTCCATCAAGGAGGCAACCATCGAAGAATTACTCCCAGCTCTGGTCGAGGCTAATTTGCTACCTCATAATGTGATAATCTATGACTGGAAGGCTCTAGATGTTTCACACGACGCTTTAGAAAAAATATCAACACTCGCTAAATTCTGGGTACAATCTTCGAATGAAATGATTGAGTCATTCTCCCTCGGTTTCGTCCGCGAAGACCCAACTGGACAACAGTGGAGTTTCACAATCTATGCAAGAGATGACTCAACATTCCTTGACCAACTCACATATCATTTGAAAATTACTTCTGATGTTGGATGCACTACCATATTCATGACATATCAGATGGATTTTATTGAAACATTCTACTCTCTCGATTGGGTCCGACCAATTGAAGATGAAGATATGGCACTGACTCTTCTAGAAAAAGTGCTGTAGAAACTAAAATGATGGATTACATATTCTTCGTTGATGACTTTGATATGTTGCTTATTTGTCGAATGAATCACATTACAGCGTCACAATTCTTACATTGAGAGCGCATAGCTGAGTTATCACAGCCGCAGTATGGACATTCAACAGTCTGTCCAATTCTATCAAAGGCTCGTGCTGAGTTGGGATCAAGCCCCTTTAGTTCTACGACCTCATCAGAAACTGGGTCATAGATTCGAATCGCATAGATAGACTGATTATTGCTTGAATGAGTGACTCGTGACTCAATAAACTGCCCCAGTGGTTTTCCTGCGAAGTGGTCTAGTGGAATAGCTCTCTCAATCTTTCTACCTCTCACCTCAATTATCCTATCAGTTGTCAGGTAGTATCGTGTCCTTCTTACATTAATCAATGTGCCAAGTAGGGCTATAAAACCGACAAGTGTCAGGACACCAAAAATGATACTAACCGATACGCCAAAAGATTCCAGTGAAGCCAAAGAAACCACGGGTCCACCCATGAGTATCATAGCGCCTAAGAAGATGACCCAGAAACCAGTTCCTGCCTTTCGACTCCACACTATGCTCTCTGCGGGCAGCATACCCACTTCTGGTGGATCAAAGCGTTCCATATCAGATGATGTTATTCTATCGTTCATATGGACACCATGTTCAAATATCCGCCCAAGTTTAATATGACATTTCTTCGTCTTAGCTATGCCATACTGGTTTCTGGCTTTCAAGCTTAGACAACGAATCCTAAAATTGTTAGATTTCCATGTATTCTGCAGGGTGAATCTATGCGATTTGATCCCCCTACACAGGGACTACAAGCTGGCGAGAGTATTATTTGGACAAGGAGAGAAGGCACTGGTGGCAAAGTCATTGCATCAGGGTTCCTTTTATTCATGTTTGGCCCAGTGGGGCTCGCTGTATTATACAACCTATATGGCATGAGCATGGTTGTATCGGGCGCTTTCCTTTTGTTCGTCATTTTCATTGTCATATCTACAACTTTCATCCGCGAGAGGAGAACCAGATACTACCTGACCACTGAGAGGATTATCGAGGCTCGAGGAGGGACCCTAATTAAAGAGATGTTCCTGGAGAATTTCGCAGGCAGACCAATGAGCCAGTTTCTGGAAGCCAAGGTCACACATCAAGTCAACCATCGACCAATCTACACCATTAGAGTCTATGACCCAGTTTCTGATGAGGTGTTTGAACTGAAAGGGCTTGACAGCTCTTCAACACATGCCTTTGAAAGGATTGGGCAAATTACTGAGTGTCCCTACTGCAGATTTGACAACATAGGGATATCCACAGAGTGTAAGAATTGCGGAGCAACATTATAATCGTCTTGTCGGAAGAAGAAGACATAGGTGATGTGTCCTAGAAGGTTTCCTTGGATATAGAAAGAGATGGCGCCGCCAACACTAATTGCCTGCAACACGTACTACGAAAATTCGACGTGTTTCACAAACAACTTAGGACTTTCTTTTCCGAATGTATTCAACTGTAACAATTGTTATACTCACAATCACCGCAACTATTCCAAGAACTATTGCACCATCGAAATCTCCGGCTACCTGAATGTCTCTGGTTGATAGAGAATGAATGCCTTGTTCCGCCAATTCGACAAGGATATAGTCATCATAGAGCAAGCTCACCTCATAAGGCGCTGCTGCAACTTCAAGAGTCAAAATAGTTGTGCCATTTACCCAAATGACCTCGTCATACAAAACCTCATTCGTAGAGCTAAGGACTCTGATAGGAACCTGCTGTGAGTAAGTATATGGATTATAGTCCTCATTTTCATCCTCAATAGTCACCATCAGAGTGCCTGCCTCTTTGTGATAGACCGCATCGGTGAATGAATAGTCAGGTAAGCGAGGATTGTCAAACCATGGTAGAAAGAACCAATCCAAAGACCCCCCACATACCGCTTCCAGAGCATCCTGTAGCCCTGCTAATGTGCCAATCTTGAAATAATTCTGCTTAAAGAAGAGCGCAAGGCCCTCAATAAACCTCTCATGACCTATCTCGATACGCAACTTTTCAAGAATGAGAGGAGTCTTTACGTAGCCAATGTATGACTCAAGCTGAGGCATGTCATAGTTTGACTGGTTTATTGCAGTGTCTATCCCATTCTCTTCATGAAATGTCCTCACCATGTCCAAATATCGATTAGATTGAAAGTATTCCCAGTCTAGGTGGAAATATTCGCCGAAGTAGCTGTGCGACCAACAGGTCATTCCCTCGTCAAGAAAGCCCCAGTCAATGCTGTCTACTCCAACAAGTTGCGACCACCATTGATGAGCGACCTCGTGAACGACCACTAACTCAAGATAATTGGGGGGCCGTGCTCCTGTTCTCACGAGCTGAAGCATACCATTTGTTATGTACACCTGACAGGGATATTCCATACCGCCATAGAATGCGAACTGCTCTACAATGTTTAACGTAGAATATGGATAGATACCGTAGGTTGTGTTGAGAAGCAACAGGGTCTCACTGGCCCAGTCCAAGACATCGTCTTCCCACTCTGCCTGAGAGTCTGGGATGTAAAAGCTTGATACATTTACAGACCCTACCATCATAGACTCCATGACATAGTATCGCGAGGCAGAGAATGTGACCTCGCGTACTGGCAAACCGGGACTGAAATGGTATGTGGTGTTGGCTCCATCGCTAAAGCTTTCTATCAATCGACCTGTTGCTGCCACAACCATGTCACTGGGAACTTCAACCAAGAAGTCATAGAATGCCATGTCAAGGTAGAAGGGATCCCCGAAAGCAACATAACTATCGATGTTCCAGCCATCATACTCATCGTAGACGCATGGTATGGGATAGCAACTGGCAAATGTGAATATTCTTGATTGGTTTATGTCACTACCTTGAGAGTTGGCTCTGTCCAGACCATCAGGTAGAGTGGTCCTGAATGAGATCTGGAACGAAACAGTACCACCCGGTTCGATGGGCGCTGGAAGATCGACCCACATCATCTCGATATCAATCACGGTGTCATAGGACAGAACGACTGCAGGCGTATCAATCGTGGTCACGTTGAATATCTTAATGGCTCCCCGTCTGCTTTCAAAATCCATTCCAGACGGATAGATATGGAATGGAATACTTGAGAAGGCAATTGGTTCGTTATTGTGATACTCAATAGACAGGTTACCAGTGACAGTTGATTGGGTATCATCCAGTGTGACAGACAAATTGACATGCGAGAAACCAGTCCCTGTGAAATCTCCCTCCGAGAACCGATTGTAGTCATCAAGGTCAGCTAAGTTCAGCGAATGCTGAATTTCTGTTTCCAATCCCTTCTGAAGGTCTGGAAGTGTTGAAACTGGATGCAATATGGAAAATCCAGTTGACACAATCATGAGAGCTATTGAAACGACAAGGACCCTATTCATAATTACAACGACCACCCATCACTATATCCTGAGCAGTTAACGCAATACGCATTAAGCTTACGGTCTCGAGCAACCAAGAAACCATAGAAGAAATGGCGCCGCCAATATCAAAGTTGATGCCTAGTTAAGGGACTAAAAACGAAGCAAGTTCTTCTATGTTGAGTGTGACCCAAAACAATATTAACAATTGTTAAATGAAATCATCAAGAAGAATTCTTGTCGTGGTGAAACAATGAAGTTATCCAAACCAATATGCTGTCAAGACATCAAAAAAATGGACGTCATAGACGCTTCAGGTAAGAAGATTGGAAAAATCTTGAATCTGACCTTTACCTTCGATGACTCACTCAAGCTCAAGCACTTCATTCTGAGTGGATCAAGAATTGAGGAGTTTCTTGAAGCCATAAATCTCAAACCCGATGAACATCCTGTGTTTGAATCTACTGCAATCAAGAAAATAGACACTCACATTCATCTTGATACTTCTGTGAACAGTCTAAAAAATTCCCATGATACAATCGCCGATGATGAGATAAAGTTCTCAGACCTTCAGAAACTGGAGATTGTTGATAAAGACGGTGTCAAAGTGGGACGTGCAATCAATGTGGATTTTGATATAGACGGTCGTACAGCCTTGATAGCTGGAGGAGGTCTACTAGAAGAGAAGCTTGAATCTTTTGGTTTGAAAGAAGACGTGGACATCATAATACCTTTCCATGTCATTGTTTCAATAGATGAATCAATCCGACTCTCAGTTTCAAAAGATGAATTAGTAACAAGTATAGATGGGATACTAAAAGAAAGAGCAAATGAGATTAAAAACCAAAGAGAGGCTGCAGCAGCTCACAGTCATGGCAAAAAAGTACGAGTACCTGCTCACTGGCGCTATGGACCTGCATAAGAGCTTTCCGAACGAACTGATATCTCAAAAGAGGAAGTGGCGATGCCGACAATCACTTTTGTTCTACTGGGATAATTTCTCCAACCCGTCGATATTCACGAGCCCAATACATCAGAGCATTGTCACGAGTGTAGTTCTGATCAATGTGTGCTGCCTTTATCTCTCCAATGAACCACCGATGCGTACCACCGAAATCTACCTCATGGACAACCTCACACTCAAGACTTACAGGACATTCTTCTATAAGAAGACTCTCGATAACCTTCCCTCTCATAGGAGTCAAACCTGTCTTGGTGAACTTATCTGCTTCTCTCCCAGAGATACTACCACACATACCCACGATTTCCAATTGATCAGCTCTTGGAATACTGATACCGAACTCTCTCTTTTCAGAAATCAGTTCAAAGGTGAGTCTTTTTGGGACTATACCCACCATGACACATGGAGGTTTGAATGAATAGAAGCTGAATGCAGCTGCAGTCATGATATTCCTTGCGACGGTCACCAAAACAACTGGAAAACCGGGAATTGATAGCATTCCAGTGGCAGGATCCTCTTCTTTCTTCATTAACGACCACTCCTTTTGAATAGCAATGAATGTGGATGAATACTAAGAATCTATCGAAGATAGAAGAAGTGACACTACCAGTAATCACCTAGCTGTCAACTAAACTGAAAACTCATTAAATGGCAAATTAGTACAACTCTTGCGTACTCAGCCGCCTTTTATAGTGAAACAACTACTAGTGCTAATATGGAGGGTATAGTCGTCAATGAAGATCATCAATACTCGATTGGTATATGCCATTGTTTTGGTCATGGCAGTTGCACTATATACAGTCGCTCTTCTATCGCTAGACTATACACTCGCTGGAGATGGATATAGTCCATTCAAAACATGGAGTCCGATACAGACTGCTTATTTTGCCATTGTTGGATTTGTCTTCCTATCCATATTGATTCTATATGATGTCCGAGATCGGAATACAAATCTTCGAGGATTGATTCACACCATTCCAATTATCGGGATATCATTTCTCGTTCTTTTCTCGATGGACTCTCGTCAAGTACTTCATTACTTGCCATATCTCCAAGTCTTTCTCTTCGATGACTTTGGTAGCCTGTTTCTATTCGGAGGTCTTCTTGCTGTATATCTTACATACTTGGTTTCAGTCACCCCTCATAAGAATATGAACACCCAGAGCCGCCCTCTTGAATTTGGGACTCGCTTAATTCTAGTTGTATTCTTTGGTCCGATTCTATTGGGTCCTGCTTTCTACTTTGGAATCTCTGTATGTCTTGCTCTCGGTCTGGAAGTCTTTCCATTCTATGGTGAAGGAATCATTGGGTCTGTACTTGTTGTATCTGTTCTGCTAGGTTTGTATACAACAGCTAGGATTCTCAGTTACCTATACGAGAATGATCTACCAGCTCTAAAATCAATCAAACTTGGTCAGGGTATCAGAGTCATTTTCGAGTTTATTGCTGTCTACCTTTGCACTGCGGCTGCCTTCTCATTAGTGGGGGGTCTGGTCACCGACGGAGTTCCAATACCAGAGCTAGTTCCCCTCACTTTATTATTTCTAGGGTTCTATAGCGTCATACCATTTAGTGTTCTACTTACGTGGCGTAAAGTCTTTCCAATATCATCTTCTTGATGATGGTTCCAAAAAGAAGTAGCGCCATTGTCTATCGGTTTCTCACAAGCGCTTTTTCTACCTCTTTAAGTCTTTTAGCGTATTGATCCAGCTCTCTCTTTCCTGTACCAGACAGCGTTGCCAGTTTCCGTAGAGCTTCTAAGAACAATGGGTCGTTTTTCGCTGAAACGGTGTCCAACCATCTCTCATTACTACTTTTTCTTATCGAGTTAACATAGACTAGAACCAAGCCACTCCCAAGTATAAATAGTGCAACCGTCAAAAAATCGAGTATTAACCTCTCCGTATTTCCAAGGTAAATCATGAACATCAAATCTAGAAATACTGCTATTACACCAATGGCGGAAACGGAGAATGAAATAATATCCCAAAAATGATACGAATCAAGCTGCTTTTCTCTTCCTTTTTGTACTTCAAGATACGATAGAATCTCTTGTTCATCCAGTGCCTGTATCTCCCACTCATACAACCATACCGCATGAGTACCATCCGAATATTGAATATCAAATGGGTTTCTCAACTCAGGAGCTTCTCTCTCTAGTCTGACTCGTTTCACGATGCATCCTTGGAATTTAGAACTCTTCCTTAACATGTCTTCGAGCTTCTCACTCATATCATCTCGATATTGCGTGCGTTCTTCAATATCTGCTAGGTCTATTCGAACCTGCTTGTCCATCCGGAGAATCTCCCTTGACTCAACTAATAACAGGTTCTGAAATGTCATAAAGCTATCCAGTTGTCCAGAGCTAGAGAAAAAGAGGCACTGCTGCAAATATCTTTGCAATTTTCTTCAACTGCTCAGTTCAAGAAATGAAAAATACGCGAGACCCTCCGTATTTTCTACAAATGCTGTATCATCAAAATTCACTTTCTTATACGCATCTCTTATTGTATCATTTCCATTTACTAATCGAACCTTCTCGAGAATATTACGAAGCCCCTCATTAGGAAGCTCTACCCTCCTGCTGATACCATCAAGATAGAGATTTGCCGCCCACTCCAAAGGATTGCGCAATTTCCAAGAAGTTGTATATCTCTTGATTGATCGCTGTACAACAATGATTGGTTCATAGGGTTGAACAGGAAAGTCATTTATTGCCCGCACAATTTCAGCGAGATTCTGACCAATTATTTCATATCTAACGGGTTCCATGACGTCAGATATTGGAAGCTCCCAATTGCTATCAGTTGTTTCTCTCCAGAGCAATACCATAAGGGCAAAAATATGCATCGCAAGTTGAGCGTTGGCACCTGGTATGTATACTCCCCGAAGCTTCCTCTCAATCACCCCTAATTCCATGAATCCTTTTATCGTATTTGATGATGAGGGGACATCACGTCCTTCAAATTCAGAGAGTCTTCTTATTGTGAATATACCTGGAGTCCATAAACGACGAACAATCCAAAGTGATCCTGCACTATTCATTCTATTTGCAATCTCTTCAGACTTTGGAAACTCCTGATAATATCGCAGTAACTCATTGTAGATTGGAATAGTCTTTTTCAGAGGTCTATATTCACCCTCGCGATTAAGAATGACTCTGGCTGAAATAAGATGCTCATAGGCTCGCCTCAATCGTGCTCGTTCATTTACACCTCTAATCTCTGGATATAGTTCCGGAAAGATGGTATTGCTCTTAGGTATGTATGCCCTATTGGCAAGAGCTGCATTGATGTGCTGTGTGAATCTAGATATTCCATCTAGATTGAAACGAAAATTACTCGAAATCATCGACTCGAGTTTTGCCATATTGTCTGAAAATGGATTGAAGTACTCTTCTGACAATGGGGGGAGTGGGTCTATCATCTTTCTCAAATGTAAATACCCACGAACACTAATAATACTTTTGTTATTACGCGTAATCACAAAATAATAGAAGTTCCATAAATTGGTCAGGGTTTAAATGAGTCTAAGCTCGAAACATAGTTCGTAGAAACCGTGGTGGTCTGAACAACCTGCTCTCTCGAGAATTGAAATCCTCCGTCGATAGATATGCTGAGTGGAATAGGAAGATAACTAGAGAATATGCTCATTTTGAAATCACCGACGAACTGGAAGACTTGATCGAGTGTCTTGGTACTGGTCCAATCTGTCTATTGTTTGGCGCTGGGATGTCAACAGTAAGCTCTGAATTCATGGATGAATGGACTGTTCATGGTGGTCCAAAAACGCTCAACGAAAACGCCGAATTCAAAAAAATGACTGATGGAATCTTTAGGCTTGGAGGAGTCTATGCTCATCCCAGGGAGGGCATGGGATTCTTACCTGACCTAGTAAACTGCGGGTTTGTGAAACTCCTTACAGTGTTCAACTATGACTGTCAAGTAGAAACATGTCTTCATCTATGTAATGTCAGATATCAATCAAAATCATACGCTGGTGACAATCAAATTGAAACAATATCTTTTAGAAAACAAAAAGTGACAATTCTCAAGCCTCATGGTAGCTACCGACTCCTAGGAGATACAGAGGATGTTGTTCTTCCCGGAGCGACACCTAGCAATCAGCATCTTTTCAAAGAGTTCGAAGCACTCATTCAGAAGGAATGCATAAAGAAGGTCCTCATTATCGGATACAGCGGCAACTGGGACCCTCATGTTGAGCACTATCTAAAATCTCTGAAAAAAGAAAATTGCGAAATCTATCAGGTCGATTTGAGCAATAGGGACCCAAATCGTTTGGCCACGGTACGATGGAAGATTCTAGCCAGGCCACCCTTTAGCCTGGACGGGGGAGGAAACTCAGCACTCTACGCTCTGGCAAAGAAACATTCCCTCCGAAAACCATGCTGGCAAGACGGTAACCCTGCATTGAGATTAATCAAAAATATCCAGTCATTGAAATTCGAGTATAAAATCAAAC
>LRSL01000003.1 GCA_001563335.1 Candidatus Thorarchaeota archaeon SMTZ1-45
AATCTCAGAAGATTATCCAGTAAGATATGTTTCTACAGGCAATGCCTTCCTGATAATACCACTGAAATCTCTTGCATCAGTACAAAAAGCATCGCCAAATCCCTCTTTATTAATCAAAGCTCTTGAAAGAGAGATCTCGCAAGATGTATTGATTTTCACCACTGAAACAATTAATGCTGATGCAAATGCGCACGCTAGGGTGTTTGCTCCTGCATCTGGTATACTTGAAGACCCTGCAACTGGAAGTGCTATTGGTCCTCTGGGTGCGTACCTTGAACATCATGATACTCTTGCCTCACATAGTCTTGGTGATATTATTGTGGTTGAACAAGGTTATGAGATGAACCGTCCGAGTAAATTGAAAGTCCAACTCGTAAGGAAAAAGCAAAAGATTGACGTTTTGGTTTCTGGGAGAATAAGGACTATGGCTGAGGGTACATTCTATTTGAAATGAAACTTATCAATGCTTAAAATTTGATATCTTAAAGCGCTCCTATCTTAAGTCACTGGAAAAGTACATTTGAAAAAGAAAATTCGAGTCGCTTCTCTTAACCAGTAGTTTGAATGAAAAGTTCAGAGATTTGTAATCAATCAAATACATTGCTACTTCTGACAACGTGGGCAAAAATAGACTTGACCACCACCGTGAGCAATCTTCTCTATGAGTGCTCCACACTGTGAACAGTTTTTATCCTTCATATTGGATCCCATGAATGGAACATGACGACCTGGTTTCCCAAATAGATCTTGGAAATTATCCTTTCCCCCGGAACAGATTCTTTCGTTAAGAACCTCCTTCATTGAGTCATAGATGTTGTTTCTCTCTGCTTCAGTCAATGTTCCAGTATTTCTCTTGGGATGAATCCCTGCTTTGTAGATAATTTCTTGGAATGCTGCATTACTCAGACCAACAACAACAGCTGTTTTTCCCACAAGAGCGGCCTTTATGTTCTGCTTTTTCTCTTCAAGCAACTCTGAAAACCTCTCATATGTGAAATCATGTTCTCCCACAGGAGATGGTGTATCTGAGAAGTCTCGTTTGTAGACATAGAGGTTCGGGACCTCATTATCCTCTGCAGCATAGATAAGGCCCATTCCTGATTGCCTAATAGTGAAATGACTTCCATCTGTAAAACCCGTTTTGAAGTGAATCTTAGTTGGCAAATCCTCTCCCTTGTCGAAGTATCTATATTGAGCACCATAATCGCCACATAGAACTAGATTCATTTTTTTATTGAACTGTACACGGATGACATTTCCCCGATAATCAATCGATTTTATTTTACAATCGATGAGCTTGTCAAAATCCTTAATCTTCTTGTTAATGAATCCAATTTTCTGCAGCTTCTCATAATTAAACAGCTCCACTGATTTGACTATCTTATCAAGCATTGTTCGAATCATTTGTTCAGCTATTATCTGTGCTTCTGGAAGCTCAATACTCACTTAT
Source organism: Candidatus Thorarchaeota archaeon SMTZ1-45 (assembly GCA_001563335.1). Taxonomy (GTDB): domain Archaea; phylum Asgardarchaeota; class Thorarchaeia; order Thorarchaeales; family Thorarchaeaceae; genus SMTZ1-45. The sequence continues at coordinate 1,451 of LRSL01000003.1, forward strand.
CTCCACATCCGAAACGCGATGCTTGGTAGTGCGAACTCAGACTTATACCTTTTACTTCAAGTCAAAACCATGACGTCTTAGAATATCAAGAAGAGGATCTCCCTGCCTGTAGGCACTTCTGAACTTCCGAGAGATATGCTCAGACCAACTATACATATCAAAGCCAATTGTATCCTCTTTGTCAATGAGGTCCACCTTAGTTTGCGACTTGATGTAGTATCCCTGTGCTAAGTATCCTTCATCCATCTTCTTCATACAGATCTTGATGTCCTCGTCAGTGTGGTGACGATATTCATCCTCGAATGCAGCCATCTCAAGGGGGAATCGAGGGCGAATCTCTGTGCCCTCTGCTGAGTCTGGGTATCCGACACTCATTCCTACAACCGGAAAGACGCGTTTCGGGATGTTGAAGGTTTCAGCTATGGAATCAGCTCTTAATGGAGTGAGACCATAGAGGACAGAGCCAAGTCCCAGGGATTCTGCTGCAATTGTCAGATTCTCAATCATGAGAACAACATCCTGCATTCCCAACCAGATTGCCATCATGTCATCATATCCGTACTCATGTCCTCTGTGAGCCATTACCTTCTCAAGTCTGCAAAAATCAATGAAGAATATCATGTGGACTGGTGCAGTTGGATACACCCCAATTCCCGCCTTCTTCATTCTCTCGTGATCACGAGTGTAAATAACCGAGCAAAGCTGAGCAGCAAATGGTGCTCTAAATCCAGCCTCTAATATCTTTTTAAGAATCTTATCAGAAACTGGTCTGTCCAAGTATTGCCGAATCGACCTTCTGTTGTGGATTAATTTGAGTACGATATCTGAGGTTGAGTTACCTTTCATAAGTCATCCCTTGTAGAACCACCTCAAGAGGTTTTTTGAAAATCAGGTGAGTTTTATTTTCCATAACCGTACACTTTCTATCCATGCAAATAGAGCTCCAACCACTCCAATTACAAGGGCAATATACCTGTCATAGACTCCAGGTTGTGCTATGGTTGTAAGTGCAAGATATGCCAACGTATAAGCTGTGAAGAAGATTGCAACGAAAATATATCTTGGGAGAAACTTACCTCGGAAGTCAATGAAATTCTTCAAGACTCCCACCTTGACAACTCTGGTCACTTCATATGAGTTATCAGCTCGCTTTTCAATCAGCTCCATTGATATGAGCTTGGAAAGATGATGACTAGCAACAGAAGGACTAGACATACCAATTGCCCTTTGGACTTCTCTGACTCCAACAGCTTGATTCTGAGAGAGCATGTACCAGTAGACTTGCAAAGTAGTTCCTCTGAGCTCAGCCTCAATTATACTCTCATCAGACTGGTCTCTCATCCCATCCACACATTTCTCAAGTCATGTTCTCCAATTAATCTATTGTCAATTGAGCACTTGTTCTAAAACCTAGACAGATTGTTCTAAACCAAGGTACTAAGTACAAAACATGCAATGTCATATTCATGTATTCAGTGATAGTCAGAACCCTTGATAATGAAACAAAGCGCAAAATAGCAGCAGCGGGGATGGTTTCTACGCTGCTTGCAGTGAGTCTTGTCACAATGCTCGGTTTTCTGACTGGAGCATTCTACGATTCTCCAACTGTATATCCGAATGAAACGACCTATAGGATTGATCATGTTGTTTCAGGGAAATTTGCTGACTTCACACCATTTGAGCAGACTTTTACCCCAAATGCGCCAATATATTCAGTGAACCCTGGATTGACCAATATTGTAAATCTTGGTGATTTCCCTACACTTCCAGCTGATGTTTCGCAAATGTTAATTGATAATGGGTTTGCTGTCCTTCCACAGTGTAAATACAAGCATATTCACGAAATACTCGTCCTCAACGATGATAGGGGAGTCCCAAGCTTCGTATCTTCAGATGCAGTCCTGCATGCATATCATGTTCTATATGATTTAGCCCTGCGAGAAATCGAGGTTTATTCATTTTGGGATTTGCTAGGAAATCTGACAGATGCGCTATTAGATGTGACCTTTAATCAGTACAGTATTGCTCCTGAATGCAGATGGAAGGATGCTGCTCTTCGAAATCTAATGTTCTTCTCAGTAGCAATGAAGTTGATAGACAATGAATGGGTGATCCCTGCAGCCTTTCCTTCAGAGGTTTCACCTGCGGTTGATACTGTGTTGCTTCTTATCGAAAATCATTCAGTAATGACTTTCGCTTGGTTCATGAACTATCTGGAAGACTTCACACAATTTGTGCCAAGGGGACATTATACTCGAAGTGAGACCCTTCAAAGATACTTTCAAGCAATGATGTGGTATGGTAGAGTATCATTCAGGCTGCAGCCAGAAGCCCCTCCAGCTCCAAATGAGAAAGGTAAGGATAACACTGCACAAGCCATACTTATCTCCCTTGCACTAACTGAAGAGGTTCCAGGTTTATTTGGCTCTCTAGTAGGTTTGGATGTTTGGGATGCTCTGTACGAGCCAACCGCATTTTTTGTGGGTGCAGCGGATGACTTGACGCCAACTGAGTATGTTGCTCTCATCCAGAGTGTTTATGGATCTGAGGTCACGATATCTGATCTTAATAACGAATCTCTGCTTGAGCAATTCATAGATGACGCTCTTGAATTACGAGAACCACTCATACTTGGTCATCCAATCTCAGACGCAGAAGAACTAATACAAACAATGGGTTTCAGATTCATGGGTCAGAGATACATCCCTGACAGTTACATTCTCAGTCAACTAGTCTACGATAATGTTGGTACAATGTTGAATCCACGATTGATGCCCATGGGTCTTGATGTGATGGCTGCTTTTGGATCAAGTCGTGCATGGGAACTCCTCGATGATGAAAAAGACTATCTGAATTATGTTTCACAGATGGAGATACTCTGGGAACAAATAGGTAATATGACCGAGTTTGAATGGACTCAGAATCTCTACTATCTTTGGTTATACTCGCTTCTTCCGCTGCTATCAGATCCTAGTGAAGGGTATCCATTTTTCATGCAGAGCGATGCCTGGGTTGATAAGCAGCTCTTTACTGCATTAGCTTCATGGACTGAGCTAAGACATGACACCATTCTATATGCCAAGCAATCCTATGGATCCTATACTTCGCTGCCTCCGCAAGTTCGAGGATATGTTGAACCAGTCCCAAATCTATATGCTCGGTTAGCATCTTTGTGCCAAATGATGATTACTGGTTTGGACTCTAGAGGCCTCCTCTCATCTCTAATAGGACTAAAATTGGAGAAACTAAGAGACTTCCTTTTGGACCTACAAACCATATCAATCAAAGAACTCGAAGGAACACCTCTCACTGATTCAGAATATCAAGTGATTCAGAACAGCGGATCTATCCTAGAACGCACAGTAACTTTCCCTAGTGATACTCAAATAACATCCGATGCTGATAAAGACATGGCAGTTATTGCTGATGTACATACTGATCCCATTACTGCAAGGGTACTCGAGGAGGCAGTAGGACGACCAATGGTCATACTAGTTGCTGTTGAAATTGAAGGGAGTGTCACTCTTACAAGGGGTGCAGTTTTCTCCTATTATGAGTTCGCATGGCCTATGGGTGATAGACTTACAGATGAGGCATGGCAGGACATGATTGATCAAGGCGAAGAACCATCACTACCATCTTGGACAAATAGCTTTGTGGTTGATTGGGATTTTGAGTTCAATGCCGCAACAATTCTTCTTTCAAAGGAAAAAAGTTGCATTTAGATCGTTGGAACACACTCTCAACCCACTCTTATGAATTCGCCAAAATTACAAAGTAACTTGTAAAGGGATCTAAGATTGCTTCATAAACCTGCAGCAACTTGGTTCTCTTTTTGAGTGCCCTTTAGCTGGTCTCCCATCTTATCAATACGGTCAACCATTCTTCTAAGCATATGCAACATATCTTCGACCTTGTTGTCTCTTATCCTATGAGACAAGATTCCCTCTATAGTTCTTAGTGCCGCTTGTGCCTCTAAAATAGCTTCATGAACTGAACTAGGATGTTCAATCATAACATCTTCAGCCACTACATATCGAATCAAATCCAACAAATCATCGGTTTCATAGACTTTCATATCTATTGCTCTTGTTGGGCATGCTGCAACGCATACACCACAACCACGACAGCGTTCTTGACGAACAGTCAGTACTCTATCAATGATAATTGGAGCTTGCCAGGGACAAACCTCGGTGCATAAGCCGCAAAGGATGCATCCGTTGGTTCCAGTCTTTCTTACTTCAATTGTCGAAACCAACGCTATCTCAACAGGATCGAGAGAATCAATATGTCCCAGTACATCTTTGTCACTAATTTCTCCGATTTCTGATGCAGGCTTAATATCCCGTCTTTTTAACTCTCTTTCTATCATTGCGATTTGAGCCACAAATACCTCAACGTTATCTCTCAATGAACTCAACATCTTACTGAGATCGCTATCAGTATAGTTTCTAAGTTCACTTGGCAGAATCACGCTGGTTGTGCGTTCCCTTCCTTCGGATTCGCTCTCCATTTTACATCGCCAGTATCCTCTTCAATCTCAAACTCACTTACAGAATTGGCTCTTGCACTGCTGAGTATTCTTGAACTCTTGCCCCTCTTTCTAAGCTCATTTTCAATCCTTGAAATATGGACAGAGCTTGCAATCACTGTATTCTTTAAAGTAACCAGCATGAGTCTTAACTCAGCATCAGTATTAGAACTCGTTCTTCTGGGAATGATAACATTGAAAGATTGCTTATGTCCACCAATCACTTCTTTTATTATTCAAACACCTCCTGCTGTTTGTGCGTGATGTGAATGAATATCATAGAATGAGATTGTACTCCCTGAGGTTTAACATCATGAGTATTCAGAAGTTTAGCACACTTTGTACTGCATGCTTCAAACAGTACATTCCTTATCATTCCACATCACCTCCGTTGATTTCTCAACTATAAGATCTGAACCAATAACTGGTTACGGATTTTCTATCTTGGAGTCTGTGATGTTCCTCTGTTCTCTGAATGATTGCCTTCAGGCATCGTTGTTTCATTGCAGCATGGTTTTATCAAGTACGAATTATTGAAGATTCAATGTTCATGTATACAAAGTGCAAAAAGTGTAATAATCTTAGTCACTTTTTAATCAAACAACAATCTTGATTTTATGCACGAACTGAAACATAGGATGAATCTCCTTGAGCATTTTCGTTAAATCTTCTTTTATTTTTCAAAACGCTACTCGACTAACCCACTTCGACTCTGCTGAACCCATAATAACGAATTTCATGACTCTTTCTTCTTGATTATAATGTGTAATATATTGACTTACAATGTTCGTTTTCGATAGACGCGTAGAGAATATGTCCTTCAAGTTTTCCAGTTTTAATTTCATCGTTCTTATTATCTTGCCTTACTAATAAAATTCTCTCTAGTGATGATTAGAAAAATACAAGTACTCTCATGAAAGAAAGGAGAGGTGGAGCATGGACGCCCTGCACTCTTCTAGCCGATGGGTGAGAGCATCCGTGTTCCACACTCTAATTGTTATTTTTCGATGGGCAAGTGCAGGTCAAGAAGAAGGTCCTCATCTGGCTTATTCGGATTAATGGACCTCTCCAACCATTGATGCTTCCCCTTTTTGTACCCACTCGACTTGAACCATTCATTGAGTCTAGCCCAGCTCTCCAATACGCCATGTTCATGTAAAAATGCAGATGTTGACTCCTGTGTCAGATTGCATCTTGTCACTGCATAGAGACCTCCGTCAAACTCCTTCTTGGTCACACCTTTTTCCAACTCCAGATCAGGATCGATACGGATCCAGAATTCATATCCATATTCTTCCTTTCCTGGTGATGGATTCGGATTGTTGAAACCATATATTGGATTCTTCTTCAGGTCCTTTAGCAAACCTCTCGGTTCTGCGAAGGCAACCATTTTTTTCCAAGCATCTTCCTCTGGAGATTTACTAATGGCTCGAACACTTGCAACAGTCATTGGATCGAGTTGTACAATTTCCACCTGTAGTTCCTTAGTCACTACTTCATCACTTCCATGGGAGTAGCGTTCAAGGATTCTTTTCTTCTCCTCCTCCTCTCTAAGTCTAGATTTTTTGTATGTGTCTATGAGCACTCCAAGAACATACTTACCTTCGTTAGTGAGAGCATAGTGTCCATGACTCACCCTTTCTATGAGATGTTTATCTGTGAGTCTAGTAAGCTGATTCGAAAGCGCAGTCTTTTGGAGATTTATTTCGCTGATCAGTTCTGCGAAATCCATACTCTCTTCAGCAAGAAGACTAAGAATCATAATCCTCTTAGGATGAGAAACGACAAGAAAATAATCCGCTATCGCATCTGCTGATAGCGACGTCTTCACTGGTTTTTCCTCATCTCTCTGATTGTCCATGCTGAACGCGACACCCTTTTAATCCAGCATGTAAAGGGATATAAACCTTCCGCTTTTGAATGAAAAATATTCCTATTTCAAGTGAACTTTCATATCATGTATCTTCGTCAGGTTTCCTCCTCCAAACAACTAGTATCACTCCGATTATCAGAATAGTAACTCCTCCACCAATGACAATTACAATATTATCATTCAATATGCTTCCTGATTCATTTAATTCCTGAGAAAGTGTATGTCCAGCAATCTCCCACGCATCAGCAATAGCAGAAAGATGTGTAGCTATCTCTTCAAGTTCGTTAGAGAACTCATTTATTGAATAGTCCAAATCATGGGAAATCTCAAAGCTGCTTGCTATCCCGAAGAAGGTGTTGTAAAGCAGTGTGTCCCGAGCAATAATATCTATTCCACTTGTGATCGATGCATTATGACTCAGAGCTTCCATATGTGGTAGCGCTTCTGATGCTGCTTCGAGAAATGGTTCTAGGTTCTTGGACGGGAGAAGGTCCGAAAGGGAGTCCAGCGAGCTCCGAAATGCAAGATACTGCATTGTCATCATTACCTCAAGATTATGCCCAAGAACTCGAATTGCAGTTGGTTTGTCAACTTCCAAATAGTTGAAACAGTAATCTCGTATTGCTTCCAAAGTCATATCGAGCCCCATTCCCCTGAAAGCATTAGCTCCAGTACCAAGGTAGAAGAAGTTCTCAGATCCCTCGAAATATGAAGTACGGTTTCCAAGTAATCTCTGAGTTATATATAAAGCAAGTTTCTCCTCGAAGTCATCCCTTGGTCCAGTACCGTTCGAAACCCTAAACGTTACATAGCCAGCACTTCGCCAAGCGTCATCAAGTTGACTATAGGTCATGCTATAGTTCCAACGCCCATCATCAGGATACCCATAGTTCTCACCTAAAAGGCCGACGCCAGGATCATAAACTTGGACTCTTTGAGCTGTGTCGTTGTATCCGACAATCACAATTGCATGTCCAGCTCCACCAGGCTGCATTGGTCCTACATAATCTCGTATAATGTCCCAGTCTTCAACTGGAAGATAATATGTGTCAACAGAGATTGCAAGTGGATAACCATTATCGATGGATTCACGCACGACATTTTGTGGTGTGATTAACCCAGACTGCGCATAATCAGTGATCTCATAGTTCAAAGGTGCTAGCATCTGCATTGCGTTCCAACCATAATCAGTTGAGGAATCTAGATAGAACTGCATCTCCAAACCATAGAGATCCATGAAGAACTCAAACCATGATATCTGTCTAACCATGACACCAGGGAAGAATGTCATGGTTTCATCAACACT
>LRSL01000004.1 GCA_001563335.1 Candidatus Thorarchaeota archaeon SMTZ1-45
TTTTGTAAATGGAGATGATTAAGATATGCCTAATTTATACATAATTGGTCAATGGGGTCCTGAGGCAGCTGAGCGTTGTTACGGTCCTTTCGTTACAGGCACCACTGCACAGGCTCAAGATATTGATGCAAATATATTCCTCATGATGGACGCTGTCATGTTGATGAAGAAAGGGTCAGCTGAAAAAGTAAAAGCTCCTGGGTTTCCACCACTTCCTGAATTGATCGATGCTTTTCTTGAGGCAGGCGGAAAAATTCAAGTTTGTTCTAACTCGGTTGAATTCAGAAAAATTGGTCAAGAAGACCTCAGAGACCCAAGAATCGAAATTGCTGGCGCTGCCACAATGATCGATGAAGTTCTTAAACATGATAGAACAATGACCTTCTAGAAATGCTTCTGTAGAGGGGTAACACCCCTCATATTTTCTTTTTTCCTTATCCTTTTGTAATTAAGTAAAGTAGGGATAGCAACTGGTAATGAGTAGGTTCGTCACAGCGGACCGAATCGTACTTTCGGAGATAAACCCAGTGTGTTCTTCGTCGCATATCTTGAGACAAGGTAGCATTGGATATTCATCTCTGTTAACTTCAACTCCAGGATCATCAACGTTAATAGTTTCCACCATGCTCTGAGGAACAGCCAGAGAATCAAGGACAGCAGTTAAGATTTCCATTGCGGGATCACAGAAGACACAATGGTTTGATTTGTAAAATGTAATGCAAGTTTTTCGTCCACATCGCAGTTCAGGCGTTTCTATCCAGAGAGGAAGCATTAGAATAAATGAAGCTCCTTGAGAGTGGTCACCCTTGACTCGATCTTCAACACGTATCTTCCCTCCAATATTCTTGACAATCCTATCAACGAGTGTCAGTCCTAGTCCTCTACCCACAATTTGATCGTCTGGACTTCCTGTCCTTCGGAAAATGAATTCCTTTGCATTGTCAGGGACTCCGTGTCCTCGGTCCAAGAATTCAATACGAACCATCTTCGCAGCTTCAACAATCTCCGCGTTAACCTCGACAACTACAATATCGTTCTCATCAAAAGTCATTGCGTTATGAAGAATGTTAAAACAAACTTGCTCGAGATACTGATGTCCGGCCACCTCGAACATACCCTCCTTAATATTACTGCTGAACTCAAGCTTTTTCCATGGGAAATCTGCTTGAACTGCTGCTACAGAAGGTTGCAGATAGTCATAGAAGTCTACCTTAGTTCGGGTAGGAGGTTCATTAGTTAATCTAAATAATGATCGTAGATTTGCAACCATACGAGCTGCTCGACGAACATTCCAACTTGATTCATGTAACAATGGACGGTATTGCTCAGGAATATCGCTCGAATTCTCTAGAATGCCTGTAGAGAAGAGAAGACTCTGATTCACATTGTTCAAATCATGAGTCATCACTTCCAGATACAGGTTTGCTCTTTCGCTCTCAATCTGTTCTCTGGCTTCTGCATTCTTTCGACGGTCAATATCAAGTGCCATAAGAGCAATTGATGAAGACTGGTCGGGATACTCAAGTAAATTAGCAGTAACGCTTACCCAAGTTGATCGACCATCCGCTGTCTTCAATTGCAACTCAAAGTCCTCTACATTCTTGCCATTTGCAGCTTCTGAAAGCATCTGTGATACTATGTCTTTTCCACTACCATTTGGAAGGAATGAAGAAAAGTTTCTGTGAAGGAGTTCCTCCTCTTTATATCCAAGTAAATGCGTTGCTGCTTTGTTTACCTGCATGACATTACCTATCAAGCTCAATGAGAAGTAGGCAATTGGTGACGAATCAAAGAGTGCTCTATATCTGCTTTCTGACACATCTATTGCAGCTTCAAGTTCGACCTGGCGAGTCACATCTCTAACAATTCCCATTATGGCAGGTTTGCGAGAGAGTGCAAAATCAGAGGTACTCATCTCAACATGCACTATACTTCCATCTTTCTTTAGAAATCGTGTTCTGAAAGCTGGTCTACCACTCTGACCCCAATTATGACCCTGTTGTACCTCGGAGAACTCATGAGCAGATGTCGGTTCTAATAGATCGGTTAATGGTCTACCTTCCAAACTAGCAAAATCATAGTCCATCATTTCTAGAAATGCAGGATTTGCCATTACAATACGTTCATCCTGTAAAATGATAATTCCATCATTTGCCAACATAACCATGCCAAAGTATTCGTCTTGGAGGTTAGTGGCATTCTTCTTGCGTTGACCCTGCAAATCGTTTTCCGCCTAGATATTTCTAGAGTAATTGAATCTGCTCTTGCACAATTTATGAATCAAGTACAGCCCAATTATAGGTTGCTTGTGTAAATCCAACGACTTGTAATAATAGGTTATCACCTGAATCTTTATATTTGATTACTTGAGCAAATATTCAAATAAGGTGTATTTGATGAATGCAGCAAGAATCACTCATAGTGGAATTGATTTCAAAGATGGAGAGTTAGATGAGGTCATTACAATATTCAAAACCCTCTCAGATCCATCACGAGTACGAATTTTATCAACACTTAGTAAGCAAGAAAGTCTCTCCGTTGGTGAGATAGCAGATAGACTAGAGATGAAGATAAGCAGTGTTAGCCATCAACTAAGCACACTCAAGATGCTGGGATTCGTCAAGAACCAAAGAGATGGACAACATGTATACTACAGCCTAGACGATGATTGTATTACTGATATCATGATGAGGGCTAGAGACCATGTCACAGGCAAGTGAAACAACCTGCACTACCTGTGCAGCTTCAACAATTGATGAGCAACCGAAATCAAAACTTTACAAGTATCGAATGGCTGCATTTTCAGCTTCAATGCTAACCTTGGGCATTTTACTAGAGCTTATGGGATTTGGGATTCTCATTTTTTACACTGTATTTCTTATTGCAATGTTGTCTGCTGGTCAGTTTATAATTCCGAGAGGAGTCAGAGGGCTCTTAAAATTAAAACTCGATATGCATTTTCTCATGTCAGCAGCGGCAATTGGTGCATTCATTATTGGTGCTCCTGCTGAGGGTGCAGCTGTAATGTTTCTCTTCTTTATCTCAATGCTTCTTGAAGAGAAAGCTGAAGACCAAGTGAGGAAAGAACTCCAAGAGCTCATAGAGTTGGAACCACCAACAGCAACCATCAAGCTGAAAGGAACAGAGGCTTGCATGCCCACATCTGAGGTTAGACGAGGAGATGTTCTTGTCATCCGTCCTGGTTCTAGAATTAGCCTTGATGGTTTTGTTATTAGTGGTGAAACCTCAGTTAATCAAGCACCTATAACAGGAGAGTCCTATCCAGTATCCAAATCAATTGGAGATCAAGTCTATGCAGGAACAATCAATCAGGAAGGATACATTGAGGTTGAGGTCACCTCAGAATTAAATGAAACAGTGCTTTCAAGAATAGTTGAATTAGTCAATGAAGCCAAAAACAAGAAAGCTCCGACAGAGAAACTAATTACTCGATTCTCTCAAAGATACACTCCAATAATGGTCACACTAACAATTCTCCTTGGCTTAGTTTCTCTTTCTCTTGGATCTTCAATTACTGAGGCAACATATCGAGCTTTAACTCTGTTAGTTATCAGCTGTCCTTGTGCTTTTGTTGTTTCAATTCCAGTCAGCATGGTGTCCTCCATAGCCGGTTTTGCTAGAGATGGTGTGCTTGTAAAGGGAGGAATACATATCGAACAGGTGAGTAAGACGAAAAGCGTAGCTTTTGACAAAACCGGCACACTCACTGAAGGAGAACTTACAGTAAGCGAGGTGTGTCTTCACAATAATCATTCAAAATCTGAGGTCCTATCCGCTGCTGTTAGACTTGAACAAAGGTCTGCACATCCAATTGCCAAAGCTTTGGTCGCAGCAATTGAGAAAGAGGAAATCCAAAAGGAAGGAATGGAAAAGTTTGTTACTATACCAGGGAGAGGGCTTGTAGGTCAGATTGGAGAAACAACATATCTTGTTGGAAACAGAAGGCTCCTTACAGAACAAAGAGTAGAGTTGAATACACTTTCCGAACATAGCTGTGGTGTGGGTACCATGGTGTATGTCGCTCAAAATCGAGAACATCTTGGAACGATTATCCTTGCTGACAAACTTCGAGATGGTGCAAAGGAAGCAATTCATGAATTGAAAGAAATGGGTATAGACACGATAATGCTCACTGGAGATAGCGATATTGTGGCAAAGGAGATAGCACATGAAGTTAAAGTTGACAGCTATTTAGCTGAGCTTCTTCCTGAGGAGAAAGTCAAAGCAATCGAGGAGATCTCAGCTTCTGGTTCATCAATTATGGTCGGAGATGGCATTAATGATGCACCTGCGTTAGCTGCAGCAAGTGTAGGAATTGCTATGGGTGCAGTTTCATCAGATGCAGCACTTGAAACCTCAGATATAGCCTTAATGCAACTTGATTTACGAAAGATTCCAGCTTTAATTAAGAAAGCAAAGAAAACAATGTCAATCGTTCGCCAGAATATTGCTATATCAATATCAGTTAAGCTGCTTGTTGGAATTTTTGCAGCCTTTGGTCTTGTTAATCTTTGGTTTGCAATTGGTATTGGTGACATGGGTTTGACTTTCGCAGTAATTGCTAACGCTCTTCGGCTTGTTAGAAAACAATAACTTTGTTACTTGTAGTTATTCAGAGCCCTAGTGGAAAAAGCGAGAAAAATGCATACTAATGATAGGGTGTAAACTGGAAGAATAATGAGAACCAATATACTCTCAGCGAACATTGCTACAAGAAAGACCAGTATTGCACCAAGTCCCAAGTTGATAATCGGAAAAGAGAATGCTAAGGGAACTGGAAGAGTCTGTGGGTCGTTCGTCATAACCGGAACATATGCACCTACCGCGCTTCCTGTAGCTGCAAAAATAATCGATAATGGAGCTGCAAGTGTGATTAATGACAGATATCCTTCAATGTGAATAAAATAGATTAGAAATCCACAAGCAGGAATTACTGTGATTACTATTTCAAATAGGCTCAATAGATATTTTGAAAGAATGATGTCTCTGGAATGAAACGGAGATACTTTTAGTAAATAGATATTGTCCCTTTCATCGACAAAGCTGAGCATAGAAGTTACACTCGCCATCTGAACAAACAAGATCACCATTAGGATGAATGCGGGAACGAGTGCAAATTCCAATCCTGTTGGGACAGGCACTGGAGGGAACCAAAGGGGTCGCACAATGTTGAGATATAGAACGAATACTGTGCCAACTATGGCGTAGATATATTTCCATATCTGCATGGGCGATCTAAGGCGACTCCAGAAATCCTTAATCATTATCCAAATCATCGGATCATTAAACCTAGATTGAGAGAAGTCAATGTCACCACGAATAATCTTGCTGAATCTTCCTTCGGTTTCTTCACGTCCTTTGCTCGCTGAGAACGACTCAAAGTAGTTGTATCCAGTAATGTTGGCAGTCAGAAGTAGACAAATTGCAAATCCAATGAAGATGAAAATCATTGAATATATGGGATTGATACCTTGGGCAAAAAGACCAGTAGACTCTGTTAGAAACAGTGCGATAGCATTGGATGGGATTATGTAAACTGCAACCAAATTAGATACAAGCCATGGATGGGCAGGAAGTAGGGCTAATGCACCCAATCCAATTACAACAAGATGCCGGACACGGTGTTTCACTCTCAGTGACAGACGAAACCGAACATAGGAACTTAGCGCTCCCAGGAGATAATTTATCTCAAGGAAAATAGTGACTATTGAAAGCAATGATACCGCAGCGAAAAAAAATAAACTCGCAGAGGTTAATAGAGGAAAAACTGAAAGGATGCCGATGGCCAGAAAAGAGATTTTTCGGATTATTCTTCTAAGATAGCGACTTAAGAACATCTGATGAGGTTTTACTGGCGCGGACATCATCAAGCTTTCATCTTCTATTGTTAGAAGCGCGGCTGGTCCCAACCCGAAATATCCACTCACAACCGATGAAGCGCTTAATACAGCTGTTGCCGCAAATATCATACCTCTACTGATTGTATCCTCAAGTAGACTGGCAAGGTTTGACAATAGAGGTGCAAATGAAACAAAGCTGGAGATTACAGAACTGACAAACAAAATCCCAAAGAATGTTAATCCATAAAAGAGAAGCATGGATGGCGTTTTGATAGCTAATTTGAATTGATTGAACAACATGCGAACTTCATTTCTCATGAGTTTGAAAGTTGACAAATTCAAAGCACCTCTTATTTAGGAATACCTCCAGTTAAACTGAGAAATATCTCTTCAAGACTAACAGCTTCAGGAAAGAGAGCTTTTAGCTCGTCTATTGTTCCTTTCCCAACAACATCACCCTCATTCATTATGACAAATCTATCACAAAGGTCAGCTGCAACTTCTAGGATGTGTGTTGAAACTAGAATAGCAGATCCATCATCTCTCAGTTGTCTTAGTAGTTTTTTCAAGTTCCAAGCACCACGAGGATCAAGACCATAAATAGGCTCATCAAGAGCTAGGATATAGGGAGGTTCTCTGGTAAAGATGCCTATTAATAATGCACGCTGTAGGTTTCCCTTCGACAGAATCCCGATGTAGGTATCAATAAATTCGTCAAAATGAAACAACTCGATAAACTCACGCATTCGAATCAATGCTGTCTCATGAGGAACACTATAGATACGAGCTGTAAACATTATGTATTCACGAGCAGTTAGACTAGGATAGCATGTGGGTTTTTCAGGAATGTAACCTATTCGCTCTTTTGCCTGTATTGGTTTATCCCTAATATCGTAACCATCTACCTTGATATTTCCACTGTTCGCACGAATGATACCAGTCAACATCCTCAATGTTGTTGTTTTTCCAGCACCATTGGGTCCTACAAGCCCAACGATTTCCCCAGGATTTACTTTGAGGTTTAGTTTACGAACAGCTACTTTCTTACCAAAACGTTTGGTAACATTATCAAGCGAAATAGCTGGTGTTACCAATCTTATTGGAGATATCTTTCTTTCATTCCGCTTCTCTAGTTCTTTCATTACTTCCTCGACAAGCCAACTCCGCTTGATGTTTCTTTTAACTATTGGAATTTTTAAGACACGAGCTAAGCGAAGTAGCTCATCACCAGGCATTCTTTCAAGACTTGCTCGCATCGTCAAAGAATCTACCCCTGCCCAAAATCATTATTGTAATTGCACGAGTGCTTTTAACTTAAGTCAATAATAAGTAAGTGGTTAACGTAGAATTGTAAGTTTATTTTTAGATGAAATACTCAAGCTCATATGGTATCCGTTTGACTAGCTCAAGTTCCCAGTCAGCAACTTTAGTTGTAATCGGGTAAATCTCCACTCCATTGGCCGCAGCAAAACGTAAAGCATCACCAAAATTAGGATCCGTCTTATCATTTGGTGAGAATATAATTGCATCAGGTCTTTGAATCACAAAAACAATGGCTGCTTGATTAACGTGATTTTCCATTAATGATTTAGCAAGATGTCGCACATGTCTTGCTCCTCTTTTTGTTGGAGCATCAGGGAATAAAGCTCGTTCACTCTCAACAAGAGTACATGATTTTACTTCAATATATGATATTCCCTTCTTGCCAACTAGCTTGAAATCAAAGCGTCCCTCAAATGTACGTGGTTCAGAAATCACATGGTCATAGTTGTTAAAAAACGGAAGTTTATGCGAAAGAAGTAATTTCTTAATGAAGCGATTCGGTAAGTTTGAGTCAATTGATATAAGAACATCATTATACTCTAGTCCAACCATAGTATAATCCGTCTTTCTATGTTCTGCCTTACTCTCTTTGAGGAAAACTTCGTTGCCAGGAATCATTAGTTCAAGCATTCGTCCAGGATTTGGAATGAACACCTCAATGACCTTACCTTCAAGGCGAACTCTACCTAGGAATCGATTTGGTCTGTCAATCAAGACAGCTCTTTTGACTTTTATTGATGCAGTCACATTGTTTCGACTCCAAGGAAATGATTTGATACAAGTTTGATGTTCTAGAGAAAACCTATTACCAACTATACATTAAGGATGCTGTTTTGGTAAACAACGTGTACCTTACAGGGAGTGGTTTGATTGGCAATTCGTGTCCTACTCGTAGATGACGATATTGAACTTCTTGATATTGCTAGAATATTGCTTCAACAGACAGATCCTGATTTGGAAATTGTCGTGTCATCTTCGGTTAAGGATGCATTAGAGAAGTTGGAGAATGAGGAATTTGACGTAATAATCTCAGATTATTTGATGCCAGATTCATCAGGTTTGGATATGTTGGAAGCCCTGCGTGCAGCAGGAGATAACATAGGATTTGTAATCTGGACAGGGCACTCAAAAGAGGAAGTTGTAATTAAATCGCTAAACTTGGGTGCGGATTATTACATTCTTAAGGGTGAAGATTATCGTAGACAGTTTTCAGCCATTCGAGATATCATTCAGAATGTATCAAAGAAGAAGTCAGCTATAAAGCCTCAAACAATCAAACAAGAAACTGCTAGTAAGTTCATCCATAAATTATCACATGATGTTGCTGGAATAACTCACAACATTATAGGGTATGCTACTCTCTTGGAGGAGGAAAATAACCCAGACTATATGAAGGGAATAGGTAGACTCCTCACGAAACTAAATGACCGAGTCAAGACTGCAGTTTCAGAGATTGACAACGGAGAGTTGAATGATTAGTATCATTTTCTAGAGAAACTCTGTCAGACATAACTGCTCTGAAGCTGGATTCAATCCTGACACCTTAATCCCAACAAGACGAAGTGCTTTTTCTCGATCTCGTTGGTGGTCAAAAATCTCTATAGCTAACCTCTGTAAAACATCTGTGCGATCTGTTTCAACAGGAATACTCTTACTACGTTGAATTGTAGTATAATCACTGTATCTCATTTTTACAGTGACCGTCTTGAATCTCAAAGATTTGTTCTTGAGTTTCTCTCCAATCCTCCCACACATTGTTCCTAATACATCTCGAATAATATCAACTGAGCTTGGTCCAATATCTTCCATAAAGGTCCGATCTTTGGAGATTGACTTTCTCACCCTTGGACCGTTATCAGTTAAGAGCCTCTCATCAATCCCTCGTGCTCTTTG
>LRSL01000005.1 GCA_001563335.1 Candidatus Thorarchaeota archaeon SMTZ1-45
GTTTTGCAAGGTCCTGAACTGATCGCTTAGCTTTGCTTACAGGTATATCCCATATATCACGAATATTCAACAGTTTATAGTTGGCTCCAAAACTGTCACCGAGAATTTCTTTTGAGTAAAGGTCAGCTGCAGCAGTCTTTCCTGTTCCTGAAGGCCCATAGAAAATCATGTTTGTGAAAACACTGGAGTCAGCTAGTGATTTCAATTGACCAATAGTATTCTCTCTGCCAACGAAGTCACTCCATGTCTTGGGTCGATATTTTACACTCCAAAGAACCGGTTCCAATATTTCACCCAAAATGGGGTCATATCCTTTGAAGATAAGCTTGCTTCTTTTTCTAACAGAGCTATAAATCATACTCAGATTACTATATGGCAAAACCAAAAGCTCCTTAAATACTCAAAAGCTGGGCGCATGTTTGCAGTAGACAGTTCTATGGTCGGTTATGAAAATGCCTAAGGAAACCTTAGAGAAAGAACTTGAACATATCCTCAGAGAGGACTTGCTTGTCGCATGTCAGTATTGGTCAATAGATGTATCGGGAAAGGATAGTGGGTCCTCACTCATCAAGATGCTTGCTGAAAAGATGAGAATGCCTGAAGAGAGAGAGAGAGTCTTTGCCTCATTTTCTACGCTCGAACGCGATTTACTTGGAATCCTGACTTTAAGTGGAGGAGCGATGAGCTACGACCGCCTCAAGCCATTTAGGAAGATATACAGCTATGGTCAGCTTAACCAAACTGAGAGAGATTTACGGAAGAAAGGAATTATCATAAGACGGATGATGTCGCGATTGACAGAGTTTGGAAGAGAAGTTGCTGAGTTTAAGATATTGGATTTCTTCCTTCCACATTTGAGAGCCTTATTTGAAGCAAAACCAGAGCCCCAACCAGAGGAACCAAAAAGGGCAAAGAATATTGAAAATGAGCGAGACGCTCTACTCGTTGATATGCTACTTCTTGTTTCATATCTAGCAAAAAGAGAGGTGCATCTGACAAGTGCGTGGGAGTTTCCTAGAAGAGAGATAGATAATATCAAAGCCTCAATGTCCAAACCTACTGATGAGAGATTCGAATTAGTTCAAAAGATGGCACGCAAGATGGGAGCCTATATTGTTGCAGAAGAAGATAGGGTCCAACCTTCTAAAATTGACCTTCTTTTTGCGGGTGAATATCGTCATGTTGCTCGTCGACTACTTTTATCCCAAATCGGGAGAACAAGAGCGATTTGGGCAACTCCTGATCAACCTACAGAATATACTCTGAATTTAGCAATCTGCAGAATTAGAGAGAGTTCACCTGATGAGTGGATCAGCATTGAAGAACTTAGGGATTGGATTAGGAGTGAATTGTTTATCGAGAATCAAGAATTGAAATGGATCCAAGTTGATGATGATAGAGTTCAGCTTTCTCTTGAAACTCCTATACTCTTAGGATTGATTGAGGCAGCGTATAGAGGAAAAAAGCTTCTCGCGGTTAGACTGACCGATATTGGGGAGCATGTTCTCAAGGGAACCCCCTACGAGAGAGAGAAGGGGAGAGATTCATTCTTCGTGTTGCCAAATTTTGAAGTCACTGTCTTCAGTACCGAGATGGACTATCAGAAATTGTATCGCCTTATGCTCATAACTGAACCAGTTAAAACAGATGTTGTGAGCACATTCAGGATCTCAGACAAATCGGTTTTTGAAGCAATTGAAATAGGACTTCGGGAAGATGATATTCTTGGATTCTTGGAGAAGGAGAGCAGTAAACCCCTCCCACAAAATGTTGTTAGGTCTATTACAGATTGGACTTCACAGACCACCTTCACAACTATATCAGATGTCACTCTTTTTGAAACTCAATCTGAACAAGATCTAGAAGACCTCATGTTAATCCCAGACTTCACGAAACAGATAGTCAGAAAAATAGGTCCCACAGCAGTAATTGTTGGCGGCAATATGGAAGAGCTTAGTGCTAATCTTCGAAAACATAAATGCATGGTCCGGAGAAAAATCGAAGATGGGGAAACAACCACTACTAAGGATTCATCAGTCGCAGAACAGTTCTTGCTCTATGGTGAGGATCAGAGTGTCGAGGACGTGCCTACTCTCTGTGAAGGTTGCCCCGCAATTTCATCATGTAATAAGGTCATTCGACGGCGGGGTCAAGTAAAGAGGAGTGTATAAATGACAAAGCTCCTACCTGAAGATTTGGTTGGCCATTTCTTCGGAGTGGGGAGTCTCGGTGAAACCGATCCATCAGTACCTCAAGAGTATATCAAGGCACTCAAACTTCCTTATACATATAGTATTACAGCTTTGCCAGAGGAGGATATGATTAGGCAGTTCGCGGTACTCGTGGATGAATTCGAAGAAGAAGGAACCTTCACTCTCGATGTTGATTTCAATACATATCGAGAAATCACAACCAATGACGAACCATTGATGCTGGATAAAGAACATGGACATAGTTTCTACTTGATGATGGATGGGAGAAGTTATCCTTTCTTAAAGACACAGCAGACTGCTCCAGCTACAATGTGCTTTAGTATAAGAGACAGCAACGGAAAACAGCTTCTTACACTGGGAATGTTTCATTTCTTCCAAAGACTAATGACCAGAATAGCAAAAGGCCAAGTAAATCACTTACAAGATTCTTGCAAGACAATCATATTCTGCCAAGACGATCCAGGTTTGGGACATGTTTTGAGTATGATTAGTCAGGGACTTAACATCGGACTTTCCCCTCGAGAAATAATTCAGAAGACCGACAGCATTTATCCGAGCTCTGTTATTCCAGCATTCCACTACTGCGATGATTGGCGCCAGTTGGAATTCGATGGGTGGTATCCACTTTGGGATAGCAAACCAAAACTAACACACATTGATGTTGTACGATATCCTCCTGAAGTCAATCAAGACCAGGTAGAGAAAATAAACTCTTTCCTGAAACGGGGAGGGGGATTTGCTCTAGGTGCACTGCCTAATGTTGATGACTCTTACTCCAGACCAATCATTGAAACTCTTCAAATCAACCTCTCTCAAAGCATGCGACTATTTAGTGAAAATGGAGTTGATTTGGACCTGGTGAAAAGGAACACAATGGTTTCTACGCAATGTGGTCTGTCAGGTGCGAGTCCAGGTCTTTCAAGAAGGATACATAATGAGAGCTCCAAGTTTCAGGAGATATTCTTCCTAACTCTTGAAGGCTCAGAATAACTCAGGAATTCTATTTCAGCTTAGTCAGAATGGTAAAGGTGTGGCTCTAGGAGGGATATGTGGCGGAATGAATCCTGGAAACCAGATGTTCATTAATGGTAACAAGGAAGATAGAATCACAGCAAAAATCAGTAGCATAGCAAATGTCAATGTATGAACAGAGGTCACATAAGTATAGTAAGGGCGAATATAAGAATAGAATGCAAACGCTGGTATTGACAATGCAACCATTGCCATTATCTCTACAGAGTCAAAAAAGAAGGGCATTGATATTGGCCAAAGGAAATAGAAAATCCAGGTGATTTTCTCACTCGATGTTTCATGATGAGCAATCTTATGAATTCCATCAACACCTTGGGACAAGAAAAAGACTGGAATTAAAAGCCACCATTGAAGACCAACAAAAAACATTGGTCCTGCATAGAAGAGAAGATCACCAACGCTCTCAATACGTTCCCAGAATGGATTCCTGCTTATGAATTCAGTCATCTCTGTCATGTAGTATCCAAGCATCTGAAATGCGACGAGAACAGGTAGCAGGATAAATGAAAAAATAATCATGACAACTGCAGCTTTGGGTAGTTCAGGGATTTTACCCTCATGATAGTTATCTAAAGGATAGATGCCATGTAGAGTGAATGCAGTAGCAAGAACTAGCATTCCACTAGGGAGGAAATAAAGCGGTTGGAAGAAATATTGGAAAATACCGAGGCTTTGGTAAACATTTCCAACAAAAGGACTGAATGAAGGATTTAATATTGGAAGGAAGTACCAAACTCCAAATACAACTAGAAGCTCAGGAATAAGCATCTTTAATCTATAATCCTGGACAAATTTCATCACTGGACCTGGTTCGTTGCTTTGCTCCTCCATATTCACACCATTCCATTCCTAATTGAAGGTTGGCTTTCGGGTGGCTAGATCCTCGTCTTCCTCTCGGAGTTTGTGTTGGAAAGGTCGACCCTGATCATAAATTGCTGGATCCATATCTTTGGTCTTACTCATAATTGTAAAGAATCCACAAATTTGAATGACGACAGACACCATTGATATCAAAAACACATCGGGAAAGTACTCATGCGTAAAGACCTGGAAAATCCAGACAAATGGATAAAGAATCACTTGGATTAGAATTCCCACTATAAGCATCAGAATCCATTTGTTTGTCCAATTATCTGAAGCCATTCATTGCCAACGTCCTAGCGGGTTCTGTTCACTCCCTCAGCCTGAATGTCCAATAATTAAAGGTGTCTATGTTAGCTATGTGGGTGTATATTTGTCTTTCAACTCTGTAGCTAGCAACGCAGCAAGTTGCCTGAAATCGCGTACTGATATGTGGGGAACACTACTTGTGCGTTCAGGAATATTGAAACGAGCTACGATCACCATAACATCCTTGTCCATTGAATACTCTAATAGAGCAGGATACCTTGTGCCTATTCGAAACGCTTCCTCATTGGGTTTCACTCTTCCTCCTTTATAGGCAGTCCCTACAAGGTAGGGATAGGCAAAACCACTATGTGAAACCTGCACTTGGATTTGTACAGTTTCAGGAAGACCCTGGACATATGATTTGATTTCTGCATCGATTATGGTTTGGACTCCTGACCTAAATCCAAGCTCGACATTCATTCCTGCTCGGATTCCAGGTACGCCATCGAGTTCTCTAGCAAAATTGTGCACATCTCCCATTATTGGTTGTTTGAAGAACTCTTGTGCATCAATAGATGGAATTCTGAAGCCAATTACAAAACCTGCTACTGCAACGATACTATATTCAAGGACTATCAAGACAATGGGGTCAATTGTAGGATCGAGCAGGACTATGGTGGACATTTGTGAGAAAAGAATGAGCATACCAAACACTAAAACAAATATGAGTGAACAGCAGCAGCTCAAAAAATCACTAGGGTGCGAATATAGCTGACCATAGGCATCTTCATACTGTTCAACCATATTCTCATATTCAGAGAAACTCACCCAAGTCTTTCTTTTCTCCCATTTTCCAGGAATATAATCAATGGCTTTCTTGGATGCTGCACCCATTATCAATGATAGAAAGAAGAGAACAACAGGTATTCCAACGAATACTACAAACCTGTAAAATTCTTGAGGCATTATATAGTTAATAAAAATACCAACCAACGTGAAAAGAACAGCCACGATTGGGAATACACGGTTCACCTTGCGTTGTCGACTATAGTCAATGATTATTTCTTCGTTCAATTGAAACCTTCCCTAGTCACTCTCAAAGCTTGGTGCGTGATAAGCTCTATGATGATTGTGATTCTTCTGCTTCATTGAAGCGTTTCAGAGAGTGCATGACTTCTTCAAGCACCTCGTCAAGAACCTCATCGGTCCCTTTTGTATCAATATATATCTGAAGTGTTTTGTAGACGAGTTCTGTTAGTTGTTTTATAGATGAGTTTCTAGGGATTTCATCTATCAATTTTGATGAATCTGATTCATCTAGATGCAATGTTGATACAAAACTCGAGAGATGACCTGATTCATCTATTACACCACGAATTAAAGACACGCTTTCAATTCCCTCAATTCGAGATGCTGGCATAGTGTTGCGAATTGTATAGTATCCTGAAGCTTCACCTATTGACATTCTGATTCCAGTCCACGAAACACCAGGAACTTTTTGCAATAGCTCAACCGAGGAGCGAAGTAACCTCTCAGATATTAATGGAAAATGAGGAGAAGCCTCATTTGGAATTAACTTGAAAATAACAGATGAATAGACAAGCCCATACAATAGCACGATGAAACTAAAGATAAATGGACTCGCCGCTATCAAAATTAGAGTTGTTCTCATTAAAAGGAATGGAACAGCTAGCGCAACGATGGATAGGATGCAAATCAATAGAATTTGAAAATGGTCAACAATGGAAATGAAGTTGCGATATTGCCCTTGATATTCTTTCATCATTATTTCATATTCGGATAAAGACACCTCTCTTTCTCTAAATTCCCATTCTGGTTCGACAAATCTAATGCGCGTTTTCATCCTCCATGCAACTGCTGTAATAGCAGGAACTAAACTAATCATTACAAAAACAGCCCAAGACACCCAGGTGAGTGGCGCTTCAAATAGTGAAAGTAATCTAACTTGAGCAACCTCAAATCCTATAATGGACCAGAGAATAACAATCAGGAAGACAAGAATTTGGTAACTCAATAATGATCCAGATTTTACAGGACCTTCAGTCAACTTCATCCCTCGGGTGGAACCACATTAAGCTGCTTTAGAATATCCGATAATCTAACATTCTCTCCACGAGTACTTAACCATTCTAGGATAATAATAGCTACAGCATTCTCAAATATAGTAGAGATGTCTTTGACTCCTGGATGTTTGACATTGGATTCGACTGGTAGTCTGACATAATATCCCTTTTCATCTTCTCCAATGAACTTGCGGAAATTACGATCGGTTGAAATCCACCACCAGATCACTTGTGGTGTGTCTTCAAATCGATGAAGTCTACAAAGCACCCGATTAACAGCATGAAGCTCTTCTGACCATGATTCAATATACGCATCTTTCTCAATTCCTAAGATTCGAGAAACAACTCTGGGATTTTCATATACTTCATAGCCATCTAACTCTCCCTTATCAAACACAATACGGACATATGATAAACCAGGAACATTAGACTGAGCTTTAGCCAAAGCAATGGCTTCTCGCACCAAAAGAATATCGAAGTCTTCAGAGGCAGAATTCGATGTAGCCAATAGAGCACCAATTGATGCAACAGTGTATGTAAGTGAGAGTGCAAAAGCAAACATCCAAGAATCAAGTCCTACTAGATTAGTGCTCTCGAAGAAAATATAGACAGGTAGTCCAGCCATGAATAGAAGTAGTGTGATTGGAATAAAGAAAGTCCAATAGCTGCTGTTTGAAACCATTCTCCAATATCTGCGTTGATTGCGTTTGACCAGTGCCTTTGCATCATCAATTGACATTTGAACAGGCTCTAGAGTCCATGTGGGATTTGTATAGTCAATAGCAGACTTCTTTCCGTACCATCCGATGTAGAAACCAAGAGCTGTAGCTGCAACTGGTACTGCAACGAATACCAAGAGTATGGTTATCCAGTCCCAGGTTGAAGTAGGAAGAAAAAGATCAGCAAGATAGTAACCTACGATAAGGAACAGAAATATGCCAAGTAGTATAGCTGCATAAATTCTGGTTATTGACTTGTAAGTGATTATACTATCTGCCATCTACACTCCGCCTGAATCAATAGGCTGTTTTGCATTCGCTCTTTAAGGATTGCTGATGGTTCAGAAGGTATGCAAATCTTTATAACTCAAATTATCATTCTGAAATTAATTATTGTTAATTTTTCAAGGAGATGACAATTAATTGCTAAAGATAGGTGACAAAGCACCCGATTTTACAACAACCACTGAAAGTGGGGAGAAATTCAAACTTAGTAGTTACAAGGGAAAGAAAGTCTTTCTTTATTTCTATCCGAAGGACAATACCCCTGGTTGCCAAGCTGAAGCTTGCTCAATTCGTGATAATTACAAGGTGTTTGAAAAATCAGACATCCCCGTATTTGGTGTAAGTGGTGGAACTGAAAAATCACACAAGAGCTTCAAAGAAAAGAACAACCTACCATTCCCACTCCTCATGGATGTAGAGCTTGAAATAGCTAGGCTCTATGATGTCTATCAGAAAAAGAGCATGTACGGGAAAGAGTACATGGGGATTGAGAGAACAACATTCCTAATAGATGAGAAAGGAAAAATTGATGGAATCTTTGGTGGTCCAGAGGGAATCGAGAAGGTCAAGACCAAGGATCATGCGGACCAAGTCATCAAGTTCTGGGACCTCAAACTGTAGAGGAAGCTGCAATGTTGCAGGTAGGAAACGAAGCTCCAGATTTCGAAACCGAAGACGACGCAGGTAAGAAATTCAGACTGCGTGACTACAGAGGACAGAAGTTGGTACTTTATTTCTATCCAAAGGATTTCACGCCAGGATGCACTGCTGAGGCGTGCTCAATCCGTGATGGCTACCAATTCTTTGAAGGTTCTGGGATCCCAATATTTGGCATCTCTGGAGGTTCAGCAGAGTCACATCAGAATTTTAGGGAGAAATACGCTTTACCATTTAACATTCTAATGGATGAGGACCTTAAGATTGCCAAGTCATATGATGCTTACAGCAAACTAGACATTTTGGGGATTGGAGTAAAGAGGATAACATACTTGATAGATGAGGATGGAAAGATAGAAGCTATCTTCGGAGGATCTGAAGGATTAGATAAGGTCAAATCTAGAAAACACGCAGAGCAAATCATAAATTATTGGGGTTTGAAACTTTAGGGTTGTTATGTAATCCTACTAGGTTTCCCAATACTACTCAAATAGATGACACTCTCTTCAGCGATGTCAAAATCCATGAGTTCGTTTAGATAATCATCATAGAGCGCGCCAATTTGGCAACTCCCCAAACCAAGGCCCTCAACAGCTAAAGATAGGTTTTGTGCGATGTGGGCGGCATCCAAGAAGATGTAGCGATATGCTCTCTCGAGGTACTTCCATTTTGACCTCTGGAAGATAGCACTCCAGATGAACACCACAGCAGCACGCTCAGCAATCTGTTGGTCTAGTGCACCTGCTCTTACTTCTTGTGAA
>LRSL01000006.1 GCA_001563335.1 Candidatus Thorarchaeota archaeon SMTZ1-45
CTAGGAGCGTTCTTCATATCAATAATAGGAAATGCTACAATACTATTTCCTTTCCCTTATATTGGAGTGGCTTTCATACTTGGAGGTCTAAGGAATGAAGTGACAATGAACTTCGTTTTTAATCCTTGGCTAGTTGGTGCAGTTGCAGGCATTGGAGCTATGCTAGGGGAGATGACTGGATACTTCATTGGATATGGTGGAGGCAAATTGATTGATCAAAATCAGACAAGTTCGTTCAAGAGATTCATTGACATGCACCCAAGAGTAACTCCCGTTGTTGTCTGGTTTCTTGCAGCTACTCCAATCCCAGACGATATCTTGGTTGTCCCCTTAGGAGCAGCTCGATATTCTTGGTGGAAAGTAGCACTCTCACAACTTGTCGGAAAAACCATGTTCCTAATGGTTATTGCATGGTCCGGAAGGTTTGGTCTTGATTTCATAGGTTCAATCCTTGGAAATACAAATCCGCTAAGCATTGTATCCCGTATTATAGAGATTACAAGTGTTCTGCTTGTTATTGTTGCGATATACACGCTCGTTAGTATCGATTGGAACTCGATGGTTAAGAGTGAAACCAGCAGGACCTAATCTTATTCATCCTCTTTAGAAGAATGAAATCCCTCTAAGAGCTTCTTTCCAGCGTTTGTCAAAGACACAAATCCATCTTGCAACATCTTTCCAATTGTTGCCACATTAATTGAGCTCAGTGAGATGGGAATCCGGACCATGCCAATATCGTTCATCTCACCCAGTAATTGGAGGTATGCTCCTAAACGATACAAAGCAAGAAACCCAACGCAACCGAAAAATGCTCGTTTAACTCCCTCAGCAATTCCTTTCTTTGGATCTTCGAATTCATTGAGAGCTTGTTCAATTTGAAGGAAAGAACAACACATTGTTTGAGCATTTTCATCAGGTTCATCCATGAAATGACCTGGGGCTTCTAAGAGGAATGGGTCTCGAATGAACCCCTCAACCTTCAAACGAGCCTTTTCCTCAGGGATAGTCCACCAAGACTGAAGATGTTTGTCTGACAGAGGTTGTACTTCAAGACCTTTATCAATCTCTGAATCATTTAGCTTTGCAGGCAAGAATGAGTGCCATCCAGGAATCATTCGGAAAGCCATCTCTGAATCTAAATCTAAACGACGAGAGCAGTAATGCACGAGGTCATAAATAGCATATCTTCTGGACCCATCCAAATAAACGAAAATTGGTTCATAATCTGCTTCATGTTCAGGTACAGCTTGATAGTCCCACACATAGAAATACTGAAGACAAATCGTACCACCGTGACCTTTTTGCTTTACAACCCTACCAAAGACACCAACAAACTCAGTTTCTCTTAGAGCATTACGGGTCGAGTCTGGAATGACCGTGTTGAGTGTATCTGCAAGAGTGCGGTCCCCAGTCACTATTCCTTGAGTTCGTGGAAGATGCTTCTCAAGTAGATGCTTATCGAACTCAGCTGAGAGACCGCCCTCATGTTCATTGAACCTTAACTGGTCTAAAGGGGCTCTAACCCGTAGTTTGTCAGTGAACTCTTTTTTGACCAATTTCAATTGACCTCTTCCATGATTGCTGCTTGGAACATTATAGAGCTTCTGCAAAAGAGAAGAATTGGGTTTCTTACCATGAGAACCAAGTCGCACCTATGCAGGTTTGAAAGCCAAATAGGTCTTACCAGATTTGCCCATTTCATAGTCCAAGACAAGTGGTATTCCAAGTTTTACATCTTGAGGTTTGAGTGGATCAAATCCAAGGAGTCGTGCGCTGATTCGAGTTCCTTCTTCAAGCTCAACAATAGCCACATAATATGGTGCTTCTTCTGCAAACTCATCAGGGGCTACATGAATAACTGTGAAGGAAATGAGCTTACCCTTGCCACTGACCTCTGCCCAGTCCATATTACTGCTTCCACACTCGTAACAACTACCCGAAGGTGGAGCAATAATCATTCCACAGTCTACGCACTTATATGCCTTGAACATATGCTCCTCTATATTCTTTAGATATGCCTCCACTGTTGGTTTTTTACTCATGCATCTCCCCTCCTCATTATAGTCACCACACATGAGGCACCAGTACCTCCAAAATTATGGACTATTGCTGTGTCATGCTTAGCTACCTGATTTGGTCCAGCATCGCCAATCAATTCTCTATATGCAACAACAGCTTGCTTTACTCCAGTAGCGCCTACAGGATGCCCGACAGCTTTCAATCCACCCATGGGATTTATCGGTCTATCTCCATCGAGTGCAGTTACACCATCCCGGACTGCTTTTGTAGCTTCTCCTGGTTTAAAGAAACCAATATCCTCACTAGCAATTATCTCAGCAATTGTGAAGCAGTCATGAACGACAGCGAAGTCCATATCTTTAGCCTCAAGTCCAGCCATCTTATATGCAGCCTTGCTTGCATCTACTGAAGCACTGAATGAGGTCAAATCTTTACGATTACAAAGGTTCATTGATGCAGAGGCTTGACCCGAACCAATTATTTTCACTGGGAGGTCTGTGTACTTCTTTGCTTTTTCATTTGATGTAAGCACAAGTGCAGCGGCCCCATCAGATATAGGAGAACAGTCAAAGAGTTTCAGAGGCCAAGCAATGTAGCGTGGTGTCAGTGCTTTCTCCAATGTGATTTCCTTCTGAAATTGTGCCAAAGGATTTGTTGAGGCATTCTTGTGAGCCTTGACTGCAACTAATGCTAAGTCTTCTTCAGTTGTACCATATTTCTGCATGTGTGCAACAGCTGCAATTCCAAACACACCGGGAAATGTCAACCCGATACTGGATTCAAACTGATCGTCAGCCGCAGCGGCTAGAGCCTCCGTGGCACCACTTGTTGATACAGAGGTCATCTTCTCAACACCAGCAACCAAGACTGTGTCATACATTCTAGATTCAATTGCCATCACTGCCGCGCGTAGGGCTGTCGCGCCTGAAGCACACGCGGCCTCATGGCGTGTTGCTGGTAGTCCCTTGAGCCCAGCAAAGTCAAGTAGTAACGGAGCTGTATGTCCTTGATGGACTAACATCTCAGGAATGAAGCTTCCAATGAAAGCAGCTTGGATGTCCTTCTTGGGAACGCCTGATTCAACTGTGGCTTTGTCCACAGCCTCAGAGAACATCTCTCTGAGTGTCACACCCTCGAGAGCCCCAAATTTCGTCTGAGCTGCACTCACAATGTTTGTGTTCTTTAAAGGCAACTAGCGATTCCACCTGTCTAGATTTTACTCTGTCACGAAATAAACAAGTAAAAAAATGTAAGGGAGTGAGAGCTTTTCCTTCCGCTCCAATTTTGAACACTCGAACAACACAATTCGACAGGTTTTTACTTAGTTAGCTAAGTTTTTCTAAATAACACCAGCTTTGAACATGGGTTATCATAGATGATTCTCCCAGGGATAATAGGTTATGTAGTTGGAAAATACATGAGCAGAAAACTTCATGCATTTGCATTGGGTATACTATTGGGGATTGTGCTAGGATTGATTGCTACCTATACCTTCATCCCACTATTGTACCCAGTATATGCAGGTGTACTAGGACAAATTGGTATTCCTGAATTTGATTCGATTGGCATAATGGTGCTCCTACCCGATTTTGTCGTCTATAGTGAATCAGTCTATATGTTTACTAGATCATATGTCATTGATTCTGTATTTTTAGTGACTGGTGCCCTTTTTGCTGCTCTTGGGACTTGGGTTGGAACAACACACCGAGCTGGAAATACTACCGCCCTTTTTTAGTAATTATAGATTTTTGAGTCAATCAGTACGAAGACATAATAAGAGCTAGCGAATGGCCTATGTCGATTGACAATGGACTTCGCACTAACTGAAAAAGAACAAAAGCTTTGGGAGAGAGCTAAAGAATTCACGTATGAACATATCACTCCTCGAGCTCATGAACTTGAAAGGAAGAATGAGTTCCCGAAAGATGTTGTTCAAAAGGCATATGAAGCAGGTCTCATGAATCTTCACATCCCTACCGAGGCTGGAGGACCTGGACTGTCGTTACTGGCTGAAACATTAGTTTCTGAGGCGACAGGCTATGGATGTGCTGGTTTAGCAACCACAATTATGTGTAACAATCTAGCATTCGCACCACTCGTTATTGGAGCAACAACTGAACAATTGCAGACTTATATTGAACCTTTAATCACAGGAAAAGAGGCAAAATTTGGTGCTTTCAGTTTAACTGAGAGAAAAGCTGGTTCAGATGCAGCTGCTGTTGCTACAAGAGCAACACGTGACGGTGACGAGTATGTGATTAACGGCATGAAGTGTTGGATAACTAATGCCCCAGTAGCATCACTCTTCACGGTGTTCGCATCAACTCAACCAGAACTCAAGCATAAGGGACTATCGGTCTTCATGGTACCAAAGAGTAAGAACGTGAAGATTGGTCACATTGAGAACAAAGTTGGTCAACTAAACTCCATTCAAAGTGAGGTGTTCTTCGAAGACGCGAGAGTACCCAGAGACTGCCTTGTTGGAAAAGAGGGTGATGGTTTTAAAATTGCAATGATGACCCTTGATAAGACAAGGGCGGGAATTGCTGCAATTGCTACTGGAGTGGCACAACGTGCAGTAGATGAAGCAGCGAAGTTTGCAAATATCCGACATCAGTTTGGACAACCAATTGGAGCATTCCAGGGCATCAGCTTCACTCTAGCGGACATGGGAGCTAAGACAGCTGCAGCAAGATGGCAGACCCGCTATGCTGCTTGGTTGGCGGATCAGGATTTGCCTAACTCGAAAGATTCTGCTTTCGCTAAGTTCTTTGCCTCTGATACAGCAATGCAGAACGCAATCGAATGCGTTCAAATCATGGGAGGATATGGCTACATCAATGAATATCCTGCAGAGAAGCTCTTGAGAGATGCCAAACTTCTCCAAATCTATGAGGGTACAAATCAGGTTCAGAGACTTGTGGCAGGAAATGCAATCCTAAAGGAAAGTGTCAATCTCGACACCGGTTTCCGCTTCAAGTACGATGGACAGGATGCCCCATCATTATAGATGGTACGACCGTGTATTGCTTACACGGTTTCTCTTTTGATTATCAAAACATATCTATGGTTACTTACTTAAGAGAGATTTACTCCGGCCATGGCATCACTGACTGGAGATTCAGAATCTTGGATGAGAACGAGACTCTGTGGACAATTAAGAATCGTCGTGCTATAAGGGATTATGATACTAACAAGGACGTTTCTGATGAACTTATATACAAAGTAATTGAAGCTGGAGGCTATGCACCAAGTGCAGAGAATCAGCAACCTTGGCGCATCATTGTTGTACGTGACAAAGAGATTCAGGAATTTATTGGTCAGATTGCTGTTAACCGTACAATAGAGCTCTTTGGTCGAGCAACTCCTAGGGAAGAGATAGAGCGAAGACTTAGCTACATCGAGTCAAAAGTTAGTCTTGAAAGGACAATTGATATACTGATAAGTGGTGAGCGATTCGAATACATCAAAGGAAGACCTGAAACAAATGGTGCACCAGTTCTGCTTGTGTTGGCAATCGATCAGACCCATGTTGGTAACTCGCAAGCCACACTACGGGGAACAGGCGGAGTATATGGGTGGTCATCTCCAAGACATGCAGTAATTGCTGGATCAATGATGATGCAGAATATGGCACTTGCAGCCACAGCATTGGGTCTTGGTAGCTGCGTTTCATCTGTACAGCTAGATCATTTTGATGATGTTGGTGCAATCTCAGGAAGGCTTGGAATCCCCTTTCCTCATTGGGTTCCAATCCTTTGTTTAACTCTAGGATATGCCAAACATGAAAGAACTCTCGGACCTCCTAGACAAACACCGGAGGAGATTACATTTTTGAACAAATGGGGCGAGGAGTTCAAGGGGGGTATGAAATGAGCGAACTAGTAACTCTCAGAACGAGCTTTGTAGCGTTCTTAGACGGATTGTGGTGGGGTTTGAGGGATAATACAGGACCTCTTTCTATGTATGAAGGATATGCCCGAGGTTTCCACCAGATGGGTCTTGAGGCTGCAGAGAAGTCAGATGGTAAAGGAGCTAAAGCCGCTGCAAAAATTGCAGGGAAATTATTCGGGGCAATTGGCCTTGCTGTTGATGTGGATAATAATAAGGTCATCTTGAAGTCATGCCCAGTTTTCGATAGAATTCTAGAACGAGGTCTTGAATATTCATTTCATGTTGAGGAGATCTGTTGGATGCCTATGTTAAAGGGCATTGGAGAGAAGGTCGATGCGAAACCAACTATGGAATCAGATCTTAGGCTGATTCACCTTGAACACTCAAAAATCGATTATAAGAAAAACAAAGCAAAAGGAGCTCTCGAAAAAGGGCAGATAAGTAAGAATGAGTACGAGAAGCAAATAGTTATGCTTGATGAAAGTATAGAGAGCTTGCCAACATTTGGTGTATACCGATTTGATTAAGTCTAGATATAATTCCTAAAGAAATAGGTGGGCAAGAACAAATGGAGACCCTTGAGAAAGCTGGACTTGCCGTCAACTACAACAAGATTCCAGGAACCAAATCAAAATCATTACCCAAACAGGTCCATATCTGGGATGAAACTCTTCGAGATGGAGAACAGACTCCTGGAGTTGCGCTAACTATTGATGAGAAAATAGAGATTGCCAAGAAACTCGATGAGGTTGGTACAGCGATAGTTGCAGTTGGTTTCCCTGCGGTCAGTGAAGAAGAGAAGAAGGCAGTTGCAGCAATAGCGAAAGAGGGGCTCAGTAAAGCATCTGTCGCGGCACCTGCACGTGCTGTAATCTCAGATGTAAAATCGTGTATTGACGCAGGTGTAGCTGAAGTTCCCATATTCATAGCCACATCTGACTTTAGGCTCAAATATCAATTACGAATGACTCGACAAGAGATGCTTGAACGACTCACTGAATGTATTGAATACGGAAAAGAGCATGGTCTCATTATTGACTATATAGCTGAGGATGCCACACGTAGTGAAATGGAGTTTCTTTGCCAAGCATATAGAACAGCTATTGAAGCTGGTGCAGATAAAATCTGTATAGCAGACACCGTAGGATTTGTACGTCCCGAGGTCATGAAACATATTACTAGAGAGGTAAAGGCTCGTCTTTGGACCAAGGCGAAATACAAAGTCCCCATAGCAGTACACTGTCATGATGACTTTGGATTAGCCACTGCAAACACTTTAGCTGCTGTTGAGGAGGGAGTAACCTATCCGCAGGTGTGCGTCAATGCCTATGGTGAGCGAGCAGGAAATGCAGCTTTTGAAGAGATCGTCATGGCCCTGGAGGAGCTTTATGGAATTGACACAGGTATTGAAACTGAAAAGATCTATAGTCTCTCGAAATTAGTAGAGCGTCACTTTGTAGTCCCGCTACCTCTCCACAAGGCAATCAGCGGAGATAATGCATTCACTCACTCGAGTGGTATTCACTCACATGGTCAGCTTACGCAT
Organism: Candidatus Thorarchaeota archaeon SMTZ1-45; assembly: GCA_001563335.1. Classification (GTDB taxonomy): domain Archaea; phylum Asgardarchaeota; class Thorarchaeia; order Thorarchaeales; family Thorarchaeaceae; genus SMTZ1-45. The sequence continues at coordinate 7,460 of LRSL01000006.1, forward strand.
TCAATGACCTACGAGCCAATAAGTCCATCTATTGTTGGACGACGAAGAGAGTTTCATCTTGGAAAATTCGTTGGAAGGCACTTTGTCGAATATCTTCTGAAGATGGGAGGTGTGAAAGCCACATCTGCACAAGCACGAGAAATTACAGAGCGTGTGAAAAAGACTCACGAGGAACTTAAGAAGACCCAGTCTAAAGTGGCATTCGACAAGATAAAGGGGGACTTGAAAGACCTCAGAACAGGAGTTTCTGAACGTGAATTTTGGGCTATCGTATTTGATATAGTCTAATCTTTATTTAATGATTTGCTCAAGCTTCGTCGCATTAATACGCCAATATCCATCAAGATTATGCTAATTAGAAACACAAGTCCAAATCCAATCAATACCCAAATTTCTAGAGAACCAGTTATAGGATCTAGCCCTGAGAGCCAATGTCCCGCAAAGAATCGATAGACTACCTCAACAATTAGAAAGATTGTTGAAATAGCTAATGAGATGTTAATGCCATTTCGAAACACCTTAGTCGCCCTGGTGGCTCGGTTTGTAAAGTCATTAAGATTGGCATCCATTGTCTTTAATTCCACTTTCACAAAGCGGCCTTTCTGAATCTGCTCTTTCACAAAATTGTCTAATTTGTCTAGATTCATTTTAGTATGATCAGCTTCAATGAAAGTGCCGCGAATATACTTGAATGATGCTCCACCACTAAATAATGCGAGAACAAGTATAACGATAATAAAGACAACAACCTGCCAGAAAGCAAATACTGCAAGAATAAGAGCTACAAGGACAAACATGACAATCATCTCTATTATCCCTCCTGAGCTCTCAACTCCTCCCTCGAATAAGAAACCAAGTTGCTTCATCACATTGATACTCAGCCAAGTCTGATAGAAGCTCTCATCAGACAGTTCGAGATTTCTTTCAATCGACTCCTTTACCTCATCTCGTTTTCCACCATAAACAGAGATGGTCATTGTTGGTTCCGTGCTCATATGCTGAAATCTCCCAAAGCCTAACGATTTCAAGTAAATACAGTTTGATATAACAGTTCCCCACATAATCTCTGCGGACCGATTTCTTTTTCCAGAAGAAGAAAGAATGAAAATCCATGAGTGATGCTTGGAGTGAAATAATGAAAGATGCAGCAAGTGGCATTAAAGGGGAATACGTTATCGAAAGAGATGACGGGAGAATGGAAACCCTCCAGGTGAGTGATTATAACAAACCATTTTCGGAATGGGATGAGCTTGAACGTCAAGCAATCAAACATGTTAAGGGTAAAGTTCTTGACATTGGA
>LRSL01000007.1 GCA_001563335.1 Candidatus Thorarchaeota archaeon SMTZ1-45
CAATGTTCCTGATGAGTGCGCGACAATGAAGACTTTAGGAGTGTCAAACTTACTTCGAAGATAGTCAATTAATTCGTTACAATCTTCGACTAGTCTGTCTAGGGTCATTGAATCAACCGGGATGCTGGAACTATATGATTTTCCTGCTCCTCGCTGATCCCAATGGACCACTGTGAAATATTTTATCAGCTCAGCATCCAATCTTCGGGAACTCGACATGCCTACTGTTGGTTCACCAGGACCGCCGTGTAAGAAAATCAAGACGGGATTATTTTGGTCCTCACCTCTAATGAATATCCATTGCTTCAAATCTCCGAGTGTAATCTCCTCCAATGAGCTTATTCCATTTGGTGTATCTATTCTTGTTGAATATCTCAAATATTGCCTATACAGGAATAGTCCGATAATTAGAAACAAGAAGAATCCTAGTATTCCAATAATGATTATCAGAACGATATCCATGCCTTTTCATTCCATAGTAACAACAACGTTTCCCAGTTTGCCGCCTTGTTCAACAAATCGATGGACTTCAACAATCTGTTCTAGTGGGAAAGTTCTATCAATGACTGTCCTGATTGTCCCCGCTTCAATAAGTTCTCTGAGCTCAACAAGACTATCAGTCGTATAGTCTGTGTATTTGTCATATACTATCATGTTATTGTTCCTTGCAGTAGATTTGTCTCCTCTAGAAACCGACCCGTTTCCCTGGAGATAGGTCCCGTTCTCATTTAATGATTTCATACAACCTGAAAATTGGGTCACACCTACAACATCAAAGATGACATCATACGTCTCATCTCTCTCTGTAAAGAGCTCTTGTTTGTAATCTATGAGATGATCAGCTCCCAATGATCGCAACATGTCGAATTTTCCCGCACTGTCCACAGCTGTCACTGTGGCACCCTCAGATTTGGCAAGCTGTAGTGCAATAGTACCTATGCTTCCTCCGGCTCCATTGATCAACACAGTTTGACCTTTCTGAATGTTTGCTTGTTTCATATAATGGAGCGCTTCACTTCCACCAATGGGTATAGTGGACGCCTCATCAAAACTCATGTTGGTTGGCTTTATTGTTACTAATCCGTTTTCTGACATACTTTTGTACTCAGCGTAGGCTCCGAGACCAAGTGCGGTGCAAGCAAACACCTCGTCGCCAGGTTTGAACAAAGTGACATCCTTTCCAACTTCTTCTACAACTCCAGATAGCTGTTGACCCAATATCTTCTTTCTTGGACCCCTAAAACCAAATCCAAGACGTATAAGGAGTTTGAAAACAATATTATAGTAAGGAAAATTGAAACCTCGAAGTTCGCAATCACCCAGTACTACCGTTGTTGCATGATTCTTAATCAGAATCTCGTTGTCCTTAGGTACAGGTTTGGGTACTTCAACCAGCTGAAGTACTTCTGGGGGTCCATATTTAATACAGACAATCGCTTTCATGAGTGTCACCCAAGTTTCAAACTGCTCCAATCCAATTCCATGCGTACCAGACAATCAGCACATTGAAAACAAGTCCCACAACTATCAGAAATCTATCGAAATATGAAGGGTATGTTCGCACGCCTGAGAGATTGAACAGGAAAAGGAATATGGATACAATGATGTTTATCCAGCCATTTGCAGGATGAGGTAGGATTAGGGACATCGAAACCATGACAATTGGAATTAGCATAATTATTGCAGCAACCATCCACATTCCTTGAGTTGCCTTATTTCCTTCCATTTCCCCAGCCACAAAGTCGCCTGCAAATATGCGTAGCACATCACCCAAAAGGTAAGTTAGCATCAGAGAAATCCATAATCCTGAAAGAATTAGCTGCACATCTTCCATATTTCAACCACCAAACTTCAAGACCTTTAGAAAGCCAAAATTTGTACATACAATGGCTTTCATAAGTTTCAAGCAATCCCCCCAAAAAGAGGGGATGGAGACCAAGTTGTGGTCTCCTGAACGAGCATCTATTGTGGCTCCAAGAGAAGTCCCGGGAGAATGATGAATAATCCTGGGAGGCTAAAGCCCATGAGTAGGTTGAGGATACCGACAATGGTGAATCCTGTCCTATGTGCCATCGGATCTTTTCGCCACATGTAGATAATGATGAGATAGATGATTTCGAGACCAGCTATGGCAAAAATAATAGCTGGGATAAATAGTGGGTATGCTTGAATGAACGTTAGGACCGTCGGGTCAGTGATGAAAGATCCTAGGTCGAGGAATTCGACTGCAAGGACAAATCCAACTCCTGCACCTATGGTTGCAATAATAAAGAGGACAATGAAGATTATCGCAAACCACAACATTCTTTGTGCTGTTTCAGCTTTCATTCTATTTCTCTCCTTTACTAAGTTACATTAGGTAACCAGCCTACTTCGTTCATAGGCCTCAATCATAAGTGTTCCTACAAACTTGCTCTGATTCAACATCATATGAATAATGCACCCTGATACGACAAATAAGAGTGGCAAGCACAGTCTTTTGTTGGATTTTGCTAGCTTATTCAAGTCATGAAGTTAATCTGGAGTTTCGATAACATCAAAGTGAGCTGACACTTTGTCAAATCTCGATAGAAGCTGCCTCGCTTTAGGGGGAACTACAGCAACTTCATAATCCTCTCCTGCAAAATCCCGTACTGCATCTAACGTGTCAAACCACATTATTGTAACAAACTCTACACTATCGTCTGCATCTCTACGGAGAAGGTGAATACCATGATAGCCTTGAATTGAACGCTTCGCAATATTAGTGAATATCTCCGTACGTAGTAATTCTTCGTATGCATCCGCGTTCTCGCGATTCGTCCAACCATGCCATATTCTACTAATCATTCTCAATCCTCATGTACCTGATAACATCCAAGTTTACCTGTCGCAATAAAATAAAACCTAATTCATAGTTATTACTACCTTTCCTCGAGCATGTCCTTCTTCAAAATAATGGAAAGCTTCAACAATCTCACTCAATGGGTAACTTCTATCTATGACTGGTACTACTTTGCCAGCTTCAAAGAGTTCCGCAAGGAAATCATAATCTTCCATTAGGTCTTGATCTAGAGGATTGATACCATAGCTCCTACTTCCCATCCTGGAAATCAATGGACCTAGAACTAATGCTTGAAAAAGAGCTGACCTACTTCCTCCGACCATGATATACATACCATTGGGATTCAACGCTCGTCTGTAAGAGAGTAATGAACGACGTGCCACAGTATCAAGAATCGTGTCGTAGCGCTCCCCTGTTTTTGTGAAGTCTATTTCCTTGTAATCAAGAACGTGATCTGCGCCTATTGATTTCATCATTTCAATTTTTATCGCGCTATCGACGCCAGTAACTTCTGCTCCATAGTATTTCGCAATCTGGATTCCAAATGATCCCATTCCGCCCCCAGCTCCATTGATTAAGACCTTTTGTCCAGGCTGAATCTCTCTTTTTCCTCGTAGACTCTGCAGAGCGATGATACCTGATTCAGGGTAGGTTGATGCTTGTTCGAAAGTCATGCTAGCTGGTTTCAGCGCCAGCACTTTTTCAGGAGCACATGCATACTCAGCAAATGCACCATAGCCATTTGGGATCAACAGGTCCCCGAGGACCTCTTCACCTGGCTGAAATTTCGTGACATTACTTCCAACCATTTCGACTGTTCCAGCTATGTCAGTTCCAAGAATCTTGTGTTTTGTCCTAAGAGGACCTCCGAGGCGGGATGCCCACGAACCTCTCATAGCTTCGAAGTCGGATGCATTTAGAGAAGCTGCTTTGACTTCCACTAGAACCTGATCGGCGGCAGGAGATGGCTTTTCCACATCCTTGTATTGAAGGACTTCTGGACCTCCATATTTTGTAATTACTATTGCTTTCATAAGCATTCTCTCTCGTGTTTATAATGGCACTATTGGTACAGGTGGATGAGGGTACAATAGCCAAAATCCCAAGACTAGTTCGAAAATCCAAATCAGCAGACCCCCCAAGTTCCATAGAGCGTTGAAGTTGGGTCTTACACGTTTTGCACCGTTACCGAAACCATAGATGACGCTAGCAACAATTCCAAACCATCCAATAATTGTCAACTTTGGGAATGTTTCATAGACAACAAACACGATTGAGTATGCTAGCGTACCAATGGAGAAAAGGATTTGTGCAAAGGAGAAGGTGGAGTTCTTTGATTTGAGAATGGCAAGAGCTGAATCACTTAAAGCATCCTTTTCTGCACCACTAGCTCCCGAGTACTGAGTAGCGATATTGAGAAGACCCCAATAGTCCCTCTTTCTGTTAAGCTGGATCAAACCCTCGCCTGAACGAGCACAAACCCAAATGATTCCAAGCATTAGATTGTATTGATTGAAAGCGATGAACAGCGATACAGCAAGAGTGATTATGATCACATGCTCTATAACCACTAACAAGGTGCCTGTTCTGAACTTCTTTGGATCTTCACTAATCTCTTGGAGCTTAGCGTCTGAGTCCAATTCACTGAATATCTCATAACCATACCTAGAAGATGCAATGACTAAAACTAGAATGATAAGCAAAAATAGAAATCCGGATATTTCCACAAACACGAATTCTTCCTCCTTCAATTTACAGATGGCTAAATGTTAGTATAGCATTACCCATCTTTCTGCTAGCTTCAACATAAGTATGAGCCTCCACGACATATTCCATAGGATATGAGTGGAGTTGGTCTAATCCTGTTAAATACCCACCAAACAGTAAACGGAATAGCTGTGTCACAACTAATGCTAATGATAGTCCTTCTGATTGTCTTATTTCAGTCACATTCAAGTTTCCACAACCGTAATGACCACATTTCCTTTTTTCCGTCCAGTTTCGACATATCTCGTGGCTTCTACGATTTCCTCCAATGGATATGTCCTATCAATGACTGGTTTTAGATGTCCAGCCTCGATGAGTTCCTTGAAATATATTAGGTCCTCGTGTAGTCCTGTTGCTGTTCCTCCAAGAATTCTCTTGTTGTTTTTCTTTGGAGCAAATTTCGCTTGAACACTACGCCTCATCATGTGAACAGCGTCAAGGAAGACTCCTCCATCCTTCAGTGCTTTCATAGAACCAGACAATGATAATTTACCAACTGCGTCAAAAATCGCATCATAGGTTTCGCCGCTCTGGGTGAAGTCTTCCATTCTATAATCTATCATTTTGTCAGCACCAAGCTCCTTCACCCATTCATGATTTGAGGCACTACAGACAGCAGTGACCTCAGCCCCAAAGTGCTTTGCAAGCTGGACTCCGTATGAACCAACACTGCTTGAAGCACCATAAATCAATACTTTCTGACCAGGTTGAATGTTTCCTTGTGTTCTAAGGAAGAACAATGCTGTGTCTGCGCCAACTGGAATGACAGCTGCTTCACCAAAGGTCAGATTGGTTGGTTTGTGTGTGATTGAACCATCATTACCATCGCTATCTTCAGGAATGCATACATATTCAGCATATGCTCTAAAAGTAAAGCCAGTAGTCCCGAATATTTCATCACCAGGCTGGAATTTAGTTACTTCATTGCCTACAGCTTCAACCACTCCCGCTAGTTCAATTCCTAAAATGTTGAACTTCTTTGGTGCGAATATACCATTCATCATTCTTGCCAGAAATGGGTCCGGCTTTCGCATACGCCAGTCAGCGGCAGTCACTGATGTTGCATATATCTTGATCAGAACTTCATTTTCCTTTGGAGTTGGTTTCTCGATCTTTTTCAATTGAAGGACCTCAGGAGGCCCATATTTTTCAAATACAACAGCTTTCATCTTTATTCACCCTTGTTTCTGTGTAGATAGAAAGCTCTTGCAAATCTTGCATACATCTCATCCGAATCCATCTCAAATATCTCTCTTTTTGTGTGTTACATATTGTAACCAGCTCATTGAGTTTTTGCAGGCTTTTGCATAAGTCTTCCGACAAATATCAACTAGGTCTTCCTCCAACTGGCTTCTTGTCGTGTTTATCTAGTCTTGATCCACAATCACAACGACGCATCCTCTCTTACGCCCAGTTTCCACGTATTTGTGAGCCTCTGGGATCTGCCTAAAGGTGTAGGTCTTGTCTATGACGGATTGTATCTTGCCCTCTTCCATGAGATCTTTCAGGAAGAACATGTATTCCAAATGGTCCTTGCTTCTACCAACACCACCAGAATGTTTGTTGACATTAAGATGAATACCTGTTTCTTTCAACGACGCCTTCCATTGCTCAGGGGTGAGCTTGTCTATAGCATCAAAGATGACATCGTATGTTTCTCCACTCTTACTGAAGTCTTCAGTCGTGTAATCAATCACCTTATCAGCTCCTAGTGATTTCACAAGTTCCAGATTTCTGGTACTGCACACGCCAGTTACTACTGCACCAAGGTGTTTCGCGATTTGGACTGCATACGTTCCGACATTTCCAGATGCTCCATAAATCAATACTCTCTGTCCAACTTGAATGTCAGCTATCTTGAGTACTTTCGCTGCCGTCAATCCGCCTCCAAGGACTGGGACTGCTTGCTCAAATGACATGTTTGAAGGTTTGACTGCTATGATATCATCTTCAGGCATGCACTTGTACTGTGCATAACCTCCAAGATCCACCCAGAAGGTTGATGCAATGACCTCGTCACCGACTTTGAATTTTGTGACATCTTCACCAACTTCCTCTATCTCACCAGCTATCTCCATTCCTAGGATATCCTTCCTAGGCTTTGTGAAACCTAAGAAAAGACGCGCAGCAATCTTCTGCCCAGTAGGAAGGTCGAGACCCCGCATTTTCACATCACCAGTAGACACTGTTGTCATCCTAATCTTGACTAGGACTTCATTGGTCTTTGGAACTGGTTTCTCAATCTCTTTGATTTGCAAGACTTCCGGTGGTCCATATTTGGTGGTTACCATTGCTTTCATTATCGACACAGTCTTGTAACTATGGTCCGTAAGTAATAAATGAAGTGTCAATAATCAGAAACTTTGGATTCATCGTATAGAGAATCATCAGAAAGTAGGAGATATTTCTTCTAGAAACAGAGTCAGTTCTAATGATTTGATAAGAAGCTCTCAATATCCTGAGTGAAATTCAGTGTTCCTCTCTCTATTTGCTTCGTTAAAGCATCTAAATCACTGAAGTCTGGGTTGTCAATTAAGATGTGATCCAAAATAGAATCAACACCTTCTGTCGTAATTGCTATGTTGTATTCTTTCCAGCCACATTCACTGAACAATTTCATGTATTTTGTTTGAACATCCTTGTTACTTGCTGATAACCAAACCTCAAAACGAAATGCTTCATGAAGGAAGACTATCGCGATTTTCAATTTTCGATGTTTCAATGATTTTTTGAAAAAGGAGAAATATGTCATATCCATATATCCATAATAGACGCTACCAGAAACAGAGTCATCAGGATATTTCTTTTTGAAATATAATCTCAAAGTGTTGAAATATTCCATCAATCCTCTGTATGCTTCTATGATGGTGCCCTTCTCTAGCTGTTTCTTGTATTCATTCATAGATTCATGGAATGACATATTTTATTCCTCGATGAGCTTGAATTGCTTCTTTGATAAACTAGGTTTCTTGTTTCCTCTCATTCACTATCCAATAGATGAAGTATATTGCAATAGGAATACCGAAGACCACAAAGACCCAGCCAACCGCAGTTAACCATGAGATTACCCAGTCAGTTAATGTCCATGCGTTAAAGGCAAGGTCCCAGCGACCACTTGTCCATATAATGATCAGCCAAAATACACCGATGAGGAAACCGATAGCATCACCTTCTTCACGCGAACCGCGTTTAGTTTTTCCCAAACGTTCTTCCTCTGGAAGCTTACTGTACCACTTGAGGTATATCACCACGACTATTACAAGGACCCAACTTCCCACAAAGAGAAGTTCCCAAAAGATCACATGCAAAATGAATGTGATAAGATACCCGACAGTGAACTCTCCAAGTGTCGATGGTAAAAGGGCTGTTGCTTGTGCATTTTCAACAAACCAGAGTAATACAAGCACCGCTGCGCTCACAGCGACTGCAAAGACCGCAACGAACACTATGGTCATTTTCCAATGTCTTTTCAGAAATCTCTTCTGTTGTTCATCAAGTAGCTCATCGTCAGTACTCATTATATAAACTCCTTCACTAATCTTGAATGAATGGTTGTGTCTTCTTTGTAATTAATCCTCTGTATTTAATACAAGTACTGTACTAGATTCTGAGCAAACTCTTCTTCGTGTTTGAGGTCTTCAGCATTAGGTCGACCTTTGTTCACTCCCCCAAAGAATCTAGTGAAACTGTTTGTGTTAAAACCTGGGCAACCAAATTCATCAATGATTGTGTAACCTTTCGATTGCAGTGTTTCTCGAAGTGTTGTGTGATTTTTCGTGACTTCATAACCAAGAGTACAGGTTGAGAAAATGAATGCAAGCTTGCCAGTGACTTCTGGTAGTTTATCAGCAAGATCAAGTACAGTCTTGTGGTGTTTTCCACTATATATCCCTGAACCAAAGCCTACTAGATTATACTGTTGAAAATCCTCAGGATTTACTTGCTGAGGCGTTCTTATTTGCGCATTAAGAACCTTTGCAAAAACATTTGCGATTTTCTCAGTATTATTATGATGGTATGAAAACAGAACTAAAAGAGACTTCATTTGTAACACATACTTCTCCATATTCAATATGAGTGATAAAATTAATCCCAATGAAAGTGTTGAAACTTGAGTTTGACCAAGTCAATGAAGGTTCTAACCAAAAATAAATCAATAGAACCAACTTTCAATTAAGATATGGAGTCCTCCTCGCTTCTTACATACCTGAAAAATCATTTTCCAAATCGAAACTCGTTACAGATGTTTGATTTCAAAGACATAACGAGTGGTTGGGAAACCCAGATATTTTCTTTTAACTTAGAATGGTTCTCAGACAATGGGAAAGAATCTGATGAACTTATCCTTAGAGTATATGCACCTGGAATCAGTGAAAAAGCAGAACGAGAAGCATTTGTTATGAAGAAACTCTCAGAAATAGGCTATCCTGTTCCAAAAATACATCTACTAGAAAAAGACGACTCAATCCTTGGACATCCCTTCATAATTATGAACAGAATAAGCGGTTCAACATTAGAGGAACTAAATTCCAAGCCTAATGCTGATAGAAAGAAATGGGCAAATCTATTCAGTAGACTATTTGTTGATTTACATAATTTGGACTGGACTTACCTTGTGTCTAATCCACTCATCATTCCTCAAGATGATCCATACTTCATAATTAACGCAACCCTGGTTGATTATAAAGACACTCTTGACCGGTTCAGGAAGAGTGAGTTGAACCCAATACTCGAATGGCTCAAAGCTCGGGTTGACAGAGTTCCGTGTCAAAAGGTTTCGATTACCCACGGGGACTTTCATCCAATGAACATACTGATTGATGAAGATGAAAACCCGTTTGTGATTGATTGGGGTGCTTCCCGAGTAAGTGACTTTCGAACTGATCTTGCCTGGACCTTGCTGCTTACAAGAGCTTATTCAACACAGAAAAATCGTGATTCAATTCTCAATGGATATCAAAGTATTACTGGGCATGAAATTGAAGAAATCGATTACTTTGAAGTACTTGCTATTCTTAGACGTTTGCTTGACGTCTTGATTTCCATGGGTAATGGACCAATTTCAAGAGGATTGCGCAAAGGTGCTGTTCCGCTAATGAAAGAACAGATGGGTCATATTGAAGTTGTCTATAATTTACTTCACGAATTGACAGACATTCGAATTCCAAAAGTTGAAGATTGGATTGATAGGTTTACTTAATGTTTTCACAAAGCCTTGCATTATTTTGTCTTGGAAAATCCGCCATGATGAAATTCTATTTTACATCTTATCTTTCTCAAGCTGCAATAAGCTTCAATATCCTCCTCAATCTCATCCCACATTGAAGGATGCCGCATTATTTGGGTGAAAAATTCCGATAACTCAGGATGCTTTGAAGCCACCAAATCCATGATGCGAGAAACATTGTGCCTCCTGAAGTTCAGGTTCTCAAATCGAAAATCATCTGTTATTGGTAATGCTGCGTCTATTATTGATTGCCAGTCCGAAATCTTAGGGAATATAGGTGAAACAAAAACATACGTAGGAACTCCCTCCTTTGAAATTGTCCTCAATGATTTAAGACGATCAAGCGGTTTAGATGCTCTTGGTTCAATAACTCTGACGAATTCTTCGTTGAGAGAGTTAATGGATATCCCAACTTGAATATCATCAAATTGCTTAAACAGATCAAGATCTCTGACAACGAGGTCGGATTTCGTCAAAATTTGAACAGAAGCTTTTGTGCCAATAAGCTTCTCTAAAACACTCCTTGTGTTTTCATATTTTACTTCCAATGGAGTATATGGGTCCGTGACAGAGCTAAAAAGGAGTGTCTTGCCATTATATTTCTCAGGCCGGATTTTATCCCAATTGCAGTGCTTCACATCAAGGAATTCACCCCAGGAATCCCCAACATGACCAGTGAAACGCTTCATGAATTCAGCATAGCAATAAATGCATGCATGCTGACAACCAATGTAGGGATTAATGACGAAATCTATCCCTGGAATGTTACTTTTCGTTATGATACTTTTAGCATTGACTTTACGAACAATCATCTACTCTCTTAATGATTGAAAGTTGAAAACTCTGTCTAAATGACGGAAGTCAGACAACATAGAGGTAAATTGACTCGTCGTCGTTCGTCTTGGTAGGCGTCCATCCATCAAGAATGAAGCGATATGAAACTACCCGGGTGCCAGACCTCAGTTCACTTGCTAGTTTAGCTCTTATCTTCTTGTTGATCTCATGTCCTTGATATAACGTTACAACCGAGGCGTCTTCGAGACTCACATTAAAGAAGTTGGCTCTTATCACTTTGACTTTTTGTTCTAGTTTGTAGCGTTTTATCGCTATGCGTGACAACAACATCCGAAGCGGATCTACTTCTATCCCGATAGACTTAGCTCCGAATTCTTTTGCAGCCATTACAATAATCCGACCATCACCGGATCCCAGGTCATATAAAATATCCTTTTTATTTACACCCGCAAATTCAAGCATGGCTCTGACTTTGTTTTTTGGTGTTGGTAGCCAGGGTGCACCGATTAATCCTGACCAAGCAATCCAGACTACAAATACAATAACGCATAATTCAATCGCCAGGATGAGAAGAACTTCTTCTATTGCCATGCATCCAACCACAATTTCTTAGATGATTTTTCCTTTGAATATCGTTCTTACAAGTATAATATTCATCGTGAGAGTTATCAATTCAAGCGCACCCACGACTACAAAAGCATTCGCCATACCAATCACAGGATTTAGTACTCCAAAAATAACCGGACCAATAGTGATTCCTAGATTTCCAAGAAAATTAAAGAAACCCATGCCCATTGCGGAGTCTTCCTGTCTTACTATATCTCCAACAAGGGCCATAGCTGGGGGTGCTGTGATTCCTGAAAAGACGCCTAGGATTGCTAACATAAAGAGTAACAGATTGAAACCTTGAATACCAACAAACCCGATGATGGACAAGATTACACCAAAACCTAGACTTCCTACAACAAGCTGTCTGAATCTTCCGTATAGGTCTGAGAGTTTGCCCATTGGATATTGTAGAATTATGAATGGCAAAGCGAATATTGCAAGTGATAACCCTCTGAGTGATTCATCGAGACCAAGTATCACTGCGAGGAAAAATGGTAAAGCTGTGAGTATAAATCCAATATGTAGTCTGTCTAAGAGATTGAAGATGCTTGGAATTACCAGTTCTGGTTTTTTTCTTGCGAGCATGAAACTCTCCTTCAAGGTAGGCCGAGTTTTTGTCATAGTAGGGTCTGTTAAGCTTGTCAGCGTTATTGCTAAAACTGCTAGATTGAGTGCTGAAGCAGTATAATATGGAATAAACACACCAAAAGATGCAATGACTCCTCCTATTGCTGGTCCTAGTCCCATTGCTATTGCCAAGAAAGCTCCAAATATCCCCATATTTCGTCCACGATTCTGAGGATCTGAGAAGTCAATTGCAAGTGTCATGAATGTCTGCCATGCCATGACTGTGAAAGATCCCTGGAGAAATCTGAATAATAGTAAAATAGGATATGAGAGCGTTGTGGTCATTAACCAGTAGAAAACTATTGACCCGGATGAACCAACCAGAATGAAGAAACGACGTTTAGCCCAGCGGTCTGAAAGCAAACCTGTTATTATACCGACAATAAGATACGACAAATAAAGAGTACTGTCAAAGAGAGAATATTCAAAATCGGATATACCGATGAATCTGTCTAAAATAAATTCTGGTTGGTTTACATGGAGGATTGCTGCTGCGGTGATAGTAAGAAGTGTTAGGATGCCAAGAAGGACCACTCTATTTGTATTTGATTCTACAGTATCCTCGTTTTCAACTATCAATGATTGATTATCCATAGTTACAACTCGTTTCTTCCATTTGAATTGAAATCATGCTAAGAATAACATTAATCAAGATTGTCAAATGGTAAAATCCGCAATGTAGTTTTAGTCACTAAGAGATTATTATCTAGTGAATTTATTTTTGAGAGATTGCACGGATTCGGGAGGTTTCGAGCCTAGGACTTCCCCCTTCTCTTTTGTTATTTCAATCTATGTCGTTTTTTAAACCTCTGAATGGCATCATGACCCAATCTACCTACTGCTTTGTCAAGATTCTCTTTCTTGATTCTAACTATTGATGGGCGGCCATGACAACATGTATACTTAATTCGAGTCCTGGACAGGTCTTCAATTAAATCCCGAATCTCATCAATATTCAAAGTTTGCCCCTCCCTATACGCTGAGTGGCAAGCTGTTAATTTTACAAGTTCATCCATGAATGAATCACGAGCATCTGAAATGCCGATGGTTCCAATACTATCTAGTAATGAAATTAGCTCAATCTCTGATGCGACTTTACCAAAAATCTCTGGGACTGTTGAGATTGAAATTTCGTTCCCACCAAAACTTTCAATCGAAAATCCAATTTCATTCAATATGTCTGAATGATCAAGAATTCGCTCAACTTCAGTGGGATTTAGACTCAATACAAATGGTTCAAGCATCTCTTGGATAGCAACTCTGTCTTCGTTGATTCCCTTTCTCAATTCATCATATAACACCCGTTCATGAGCAGCATGTTGATCTATAACTAAGAGCCCCTCTTCATCCTCAAGAAGAATGTAGAGTTTATGGATTTGTCCAACGATTCTAAACAGTCCACCGAGCAGATTAACTGGTTTAACAGCATCACTAATCCCCATGAACGGTTCAAGGATTGTGTGTTCAACAGCTGGCAAGGTTCCAATATGATCGGTTTGAACCAATCTGGATGATATTCCTGGATCCTCTCTACTTAGAATATTCTCGTCAAGGAATTCCTCCAATGATTGGCTCTCTATTGGTTGTCTTTCTACTCCAAGAGCATCTCTCACAGCCATTGAAACAATTGAGCTGACTTTCTCAATATCAATTATTTTGACTTCACGCTTTGTTGGATGGATATTCACATCTACGTCAGTCAGATTCATTGCAATATCAAGTGCGAAAACTGGATATTGCCCCTTCATGAGCAGTGTTGAATAGGCTGACTCGACAGCTTGACTCAGATGTTCATCAGTAATGGGTCTCTTGAGTACTGCAAAATACTCTCTAGACCTGTTACCCCGTGAAACTGGTGGCATTGCAGTAAAACCTTCTATCCAAACACCTGCTTCGGAGTAATAGACCTCCACTAAACCTTTAGCAACATCACTTCCCCAAAGGTATGTTATCCTATCAATCGCACTCTGGGTTGGAGGACAATCAATTACAACTTTCTCATCTCTAGTTAATCTGAATCCGACATCTGTCCTAATGACTGCATGCTTCATAACAACCTCATGAATTCGTTGACCTTCCACTTTGGGACTCGCCAAGTGCTTTCGTCTTACTGGTACTTTCTTAAACAGTTCAGTTACTTCAATGGTTGTCCCTATTGGTCGTGAGGAATCAGAAATCTTTGGACTTTCTCCAACTCTTGAGATTATGAGTGTTCCAACATCCTCCTCATTTGTTTGAGTAGTGATTCTAACATCCGCAACTGTGGCAATACTTGCAAGAGCCTCGCCTCTGAATCCATAGGTGGATATTGCATTAATGTCCTCTTTTTTAGAAATCTTACTTGTCGAATGCCTTTGAAGACAGACCTCACAATCGTCTCGAGAAATACCTGTTCCATTGTCTGATACTACAATCTTGTCAATACCTCCCTCTTCGATGGAGATATCTATCATATCAGTTCCAGCATCAAGTGAGTTCTCAATGAGTTCCTTAACAATTGAAGATGGGTTCTCAATCACCTCTCCTGCAGATATGAGTGAAACAAGATCCTCGCTCAGGATTTTGATCTTACCCACTGCGACACCTCACGAACGTAATACTGAATACTCCACATTTCCCCCTACAACTGTCATTTCAATATCGATATCAATAATCTCGTCTGGTGGGACTTCCAGAATATTATGAGAGAGAACCACAAAGTCTGCCCGCTTCCCAACAGTTAGACTCCCCAGGGTATGTTCTTGGAAAACAGAATATGCGCTCTCTAATGTATAGCACCTAAGTGCTTCCTCAACAGTGAGCTTAACACGCTCGTTATGGTGGGTTGTTGCTGACCAGATTCCATAGAGTGGACTATAGGGCATACCATCTGAACCAAAGCAGAGTCGAGCACCATTATCTAAAGCTACTCGGAACATATTCATTCCTCTGACCTGCTCTTCATCAAATCTATCCTCATAGAGTCCGCCAGGTTGCTGCCATCTGCCCACGAAATTAGGTTGCATTGACAAGATGAGCCCTAAGCCAACAGCTCTTCTGATTTGATACTCATTTATCATCTCTGCATGCTCTATCCGATGTCGTTGTTGTCTCAACATGCTCTTATCCGGGAAACTCTCAAATGTGGAGATGACCATCTCAATCGCTTCATCCCCTATTGCATGTGTAACCGTCTGAATGTTATTTTGTACTGCTTTCTCTACCACAGCTTCATACTCCTTTTGTGGGGTGAGTAACATGCCTTTGTTGTTTGAATCCTCCCTATATCCCCTGGACACGTAAGCAGTCTTTGCCCCAATTGATCCGTCCGTGAAAATCTTGACACCCCCAATTTTCACCATTGGACTACCCATCCCAGATGTTAAACCAAGACTAATCATATGGTCTATCTGCTCTACTGGAATGTTCACAATCATTCGAGTTGTGAGCTCCTGTCTTGTTTCAATCTCTCGAATATGTCTAAGAACTCCTGCAGCTGCATTATCAACCGCGGTAGTGATGCCTTTCTCATTAGCAATCTTGTTTCCTATCACAACTCCTTCTCGAAATTCCTCAGCTGATGGTCTAACTTTCTCCCAAACTTCTTCGATATCTTTCAGAATCCCTGTAGGTCTTCCAAGTCTGTCTTTCTGAACCCCCGGTTGGTTCAATGATATTCCAAGCTTCTTGAGTCCTGAATTGTTAACTGAAACAAGGTGCCCGCAGACACGTGTCACCATTATTGGATGATCTTTGCTGATTGGGTCTAAATCCTTGGACTGAATGTACCTCTTGTTGGTCCACTCACTCTCATCCCAATTATACCCAAAGATCCATTCACCTTTAGGATACTTGGGAACTGCATCTGTCAAGAATTGAATTGCTTCTTCTAATGACTCTACCTTATCTAGTTGAACATGTTTTGATTTGACCCCTGCGCTTGTCAAATGAGTATGTGCATCAATAAAACCCGGAATGACTGTTTTTCCACCAAGATCAATGACTCTCTTTGCAGTAGGTACAAGCTCCAAAACCTCATCCTCATCCCCGACTGCTAAGACTTTGAAACTCTTGATGGCAAGAGCATTAGCAATCGGTTTTTTGGGATCCATTGTGATGATGTTACCGTTGAAGACAATAAGGTCTGCTTCGAGAATCATGGCATACACATCCTCATCTTGATTCACAATAGCATATCTTTCTTGTCATAGTGTGTATCGCAATTTGAAATTTTTGTTTATTCTATCCAACATACTCTCATATACATGGATTAAATATATTATATATTGATAACTAATATTCAATAGCATTGCTGGATGCGAGACCGACTACCTCTCCACGACTAACCGAATCCATTGATCAGTTTGAGCTGTAAGCTGAGATGTTGATTATGCCGGGTGGATCGGTTGTTGCCATAGGACTTGGTGCGGCATCTAAGAAACCCAAAAAGAATATGAAGAGGGGCTCTCCGTCGCCCCTCTCACCCTCCCTCTCTTCAAGCTATTTTTTCGGTACTTTTTTCCAATCATTCAAGAATTTCCTGATTCCAATATCTGTGAGCGGATGATTAACCATTTTATCAAGTACATCTGGTGGAATAGTTGCTATATCTGCTCCAATTAGTGCTGCTTCGTAAACATGGATTGGATGTCGGATGCTAGCTACAATGATCTCTGTTTCAAAGCCATAGTATGCATAGATTTGAGCAGTACCCTCGATTACTTCCATACCGACTTGACCAATATCATCTAATCTCCCAATGAAAGGTGATACAAACGTTGCACCAGCTTTTGCTGCAAGAATAGCCTGATTTGGGCTAAAGACCAAAGTAACGTTCGTCTGGATACCCTCGTCAGCACATACTTTAACCGCTTTGAGACCCTCCCATGTCATCGGAATCTTGATGGCTGCATTGTCAATCCAGCTATTGAGTTCACGTGCTTCTTTCAGCATTCCCTCTGCATCCTCGCTCACTACCTCGAGACTGATTGGACCTTTGACAAATGAGGCAATCTCATCTATGACTGTCCTGAAATCCCGACCCTCTTTAGCAACAAGTGATGGATTTGTGGTCACTCCATCGACCATTCCTCTTTCATGTGCCTTTCTAATTGCTTCAACATTGGCTGTATCAATAAAGAACTTCAATTCTAGTAGTCTCCTGTCTTGAATAAATTGAATCGATGATAAAAAAAGGAACAATCTTGCTGGATTTAAAAAGTGGGGTCTGGGACTCTATTGCATAGCCTTCTTCAAATCACGAACTCGCTTTTCAATATCAGGTGCCTTGAAGACTGCAGAACCCGCGATGAAAAAGTCTGCACCTGCTTTGCGGAGGTTTCCAATGTTCTCAAGGGTGACGCCACCATCCACTGCAATCCTAACTTCTGGCTTCTGATTATCGAGAAGTGTTCGCAGGTCTGTTATCTTCTGTATGGTTGACGGAATGAATTTCTGACCTCCGAATCCTGGACACACGCTCATCAAAAGAACAGAATCGATTAGATTCAACACACCTTCAACTGATGAGATGGGAGTAGCGGGGTTTAGTGTAATTCCAGCTCGTGCACCATGGTCTCTTACCATCTGGACTGTGCGATATACATCAAAAGATGCTTCCACATGAGGATAAATGAGTTCCACACCCGCATCAATGAATCTTGGGATATACTCTCGTGGGTTGGTTATCATTAGATGTGCATCCAGTGGAACATCGGTGATGGCTTTCATCTGCCTAGCCACCCAGGGGCCAAAGGAGATGTTGGGAACAAAATGACCATCCATTATGTCCAGATGGAAGTAGTCTGCACCTCCCCTCTCAGCCGCTTTGATGTCCGCCTCTAGATTGGAAAAGTTCGCTGCTAAAATGGAGGGTGTAAGAAGTGGTTTCATAGCAAGGAATGGTCACACATGCTGGTTTTTAATCTTCGCTCGTGTCATTTGTTTGGTCAAAAACATTCCTTTTAGTAGAGTGCGTTTTATACTCGTAATTATTGAGAACCATATTTATCATAGTATCACTATCTGATTCGGTTTGGTTTTTGTCTGGAGGATAGATGTTGACGTCTGTTGTTGCACTTGTGGATCTTAGAAAGAATCGTGACTCTCCAGTAAGAGAAGCTATTGACCTAATTGGTGGGATTGATGACCTCAACAATGAACAACGAGAAGCAGTGATTAAAGTTGGAGTATTTGGAGTAAACACACCTCATTATTCTACTGTAGGAATTGTTCAAGATATTGTCAATGCATTCAACAAAAGTCCAAAGGTCTATCTTGCTGAATCTGACAACTATCAAGGCGCGGCACTAGACCGACTTCAGATTTGGAAGGAGTTATTCACAGACCGTGTGCAACCCTATGACCTCTCTCGAGACCCTGACACATTCAAACTACGGGTTGAGAACCCAATCCGGGATGTTGTTTTGCAACTTTCAAAGATAATCCTCAAACCTCGAGCCTTCATCTGCACACATGTCCTGAGAAGTTATCATAAAGGAAGCATACTAAAGAACCTCTTTGGTTTGCCTCCATCACCAAAAAAAGCTCAGTATCACAAGAATGAGGTCTTCTATAACCTCCTAACACAACTCTACAAAACAATCGGAGGTATTGACCTTTCTATTCTAGATGGGAGTCGCTTCTGTCATCATATGGATAGCCTACCTACAGATCTCATCGCAGTTGGACGAGACCCAGTTGCGGTGGAAACTGTTGGCGCAATTCTTGCAAGTTTGAAACTCTCAAAACATGAAACAATCAAGGCTTTTACAGAGAAAGGGTATGGAGTTTCAGATATCGATAAAATTGACATTGTTGGAGAATCTTTTGATGAGATGAAGGAGCGGTGTGAAAAAACTCTTCTCCAGCTAAAGAAGAGGTTCTCTGAACGACCAAAACCATGGTCTCCAACCGGTGCACTTTCCAAGTTAATTAGTAGTGGCTTCTTTGTTTCTCCAAATCGAAGAACAATTGGGGATATCGAAAGTGCATTGATTGAAGAAGACCCGCGTGCTGAAGGTAGGTCACAGATCATATACACTAATCTGCAACGTCGAGTGAAAAAGGGGATCTTGATGAGCGAAAAGACTGATGATAGTGTAGTCTTTTGGAAAATATAATTCTTTGGGATGCTGATCTATTTTTTCATAACCTAATACAGAATCTGCAATGTTAGAGAGGATTAATTACAGAGATATTGCAGATATTTATTCCAGATAAACGGAGAGAAAGGAGAACTACATTACGCAGTTCCTTTCTCAGCAATTAAAACCCCCGTTGAATAAGTGGTCTTGTAAATTTTGATTTGCTAATTGACAATATAGTGTACTAAATGCGACTAAGACTCACGTCGTTTGATTTTATCCTGGATTTCCCTCAACTCATTGAGCGCATCAAGTGGGGTAGTCCTATCAAGATCCATGTGTTTAATCCTCTCAACGATGGGATCGTCAATGACCAGTGCTTCAAGGCTTGCTTGTTGCGTATCTTCGAAACCCGGTTCAGTTATATCTACTGCTGTGATGTTCTCCTTCTCAAGTCTTACTAGCAACTCCTTTGCACGCTTGACTACTGGGTCTGGCACACCTGCAAGAGATGCTACGTGAACACCATAGCTCCTGTCTGTTCCACCATCAACTATCTTGTGAAGGAAGACAATGGTAGCGCCTGTTTCTTTGGCAAGTGTGTGGACATTCTTGACACCATGATATTGCTTGGCCATGTCAGTGAGCTGGTGAAAGTGAGTGGCAAAGAGTGTACGCGTCTTCATCTGGACAATGCGCTCAGCTACAGCCCATGCCAGTGCCATTCCATCAAATGTCGATGTCCCTCTCCCAATCTCATCGAGAATGACTAAACTCTTCTCGGTGGCATTGTTCAGGATGTTAGCAGTTTCCACCATCTCGACCATGAATGTGCTCTGTCTTGCTGTCAAATCGTCAAAGGCTCCAACCCTTGTGAATATTCTATCCACTAGACCTATCTCTGCGCTCTTGGCTGGTACGAAGGCGCCCATCTGAGCGAGTAAAACTATGATTGCGCACTGACGCATGTAGGTACTCTTTCCAGCCATATTAGGTCCCGTGACAATCATCAGAGTTGTTCCACCATCACCTATCTCGATTCCATTTGGAACGAACTCATTGGGTCCAAGCATGACCTCAAGTGCTGCATGTCTTCCCTCTACGATTTTAATACGAGTTCCTTCAGTCACCTTTGGGCGAGAATACCGTTTTGTGACTGCGACATTCGCCAGCGAGACAAGAACATCCGCAACTGCAATAGACTCTGAGTCCATACGAAGGGTCGTAGTAGTTTCTCTCACCTCATCTCGTAATTTCTCATAGATTTCGAATTCAACCTTATTGATTTGTTCCTCGCCTGCAAGAACCGTGGATTCTTTTTCCTTCAACTCAGGGGTGATATACCTCTCCGCATTTGCAAGTGTCTGTTTTCTCTCGTATTCTGGAGGAACCATATTGAGATTAGCTTTTGTCACTTCAATATAATAGCCAAAGACTTTGTTGAAGCCTACCTTTAGTGTCTTGATCCCAGTTCTTCTTCGCTCTGATGCTTGAAGTGATGCAATCCACTTCTTGTCAAACGCGATAGTATCTTTCAACTCATCAAGTTCCCTA
Source organism: Candidatus Thorarchaeota archaeon SMTZ1-45 (assembly GCA_001563335.1). GTDB lineage: Archaea > Asgardarchaeota > Thorarchaeia > Thorarchaeales > Thorarchaeaceae > SMTZ1-45. The sequence continues at coordinate 20,468 of LRSL01000007.1, forward strand.
CTGAACCCTTTGAGTATCATTCCTCCATCACGCACCGAAACTGGGGGGTCGTCAACAATAGCATCTCTGAGCGTTTTGTGAAGCTCAGACAAAGGATCGATAGAATCAGCAGAAGTCTTCAAAATCGCACTTTCACAATCTGCTAGTGATTTCTTAATCCTAGGAAGTTTTGCCAATGCATTTCTCAAGGCTAAAAGATCTCTAGCATTCGCAGAACCAAATACAATTCTGCTTGTTATTCTCTCAAGGTCTCCAAGGTCTCTCAGACTATCTGAAACTTCCTTTCTATTGAGGGCATCCCGTGCCAACTCTTCAACTGCGTCCTGTCTTGATTCAATCTCTGCAATGTTTCTAAGTGGTCTTAACATCCATTGCTTCAACTTGCGCTTTCCCATTGGTGTAACGGTCTTTGATAATACTGAGAGGAGGGTTCCTCGAGTACTTCCATCTCTTGCGTTCTTTACAAGTTCCAGATTTCGTTGCGTTGTTGCGTCAACAATCATATGTATGTCCACATTGTATGTGCGGATACCTGATACTGTAACAACACCAGTCTTATGAACCTCGTTCAAATATGCAAGAACCGCACCTGCAGCTCCAAGTGCTACATGTTTCTCACTCAATCCATACCCATCAAGCGTTGCAACCCCAAATTGCTCTTTGATGCGTTCTTCCGCAGTTCTTGCTGAATAATCCGTGTCGTTCCTGAAAGTGATTCTAATATCCATTTCTTCAAGTTTCTTTTTCAGCTTAGATTTTGAAGACGAATCTGGCAAGAGCACCTCTGAAGGTGTGAATTTGCCAATCTCATTCAAAGTGGTTTCACTGTCTAGATTCGACTTGAACTCAGTCGCAAGATACTCTCCAGTTGACACATCAACAGCTGAAATCCCAACCATATCTTCATGCTGGACCAAGGCGACGAGGTAGTTATTGGTAGTGTCGTCAAGCATAGTACTCTCAAGGACTGTGCCTGGAGTAATCACGCGGACCACATCCCGTTTGACCAAGCCTTTGGCTTGAGACGCCTCCTCCAGCTGTCTAGCAATCGCTACAGTATGGCCTGCTTGGAGTAGCTTAGCTATGTAACTATCCACTGAGTGATTTGGAACCCCACACATTGGCCACTTGTCTACACCTTCTCCCCTCGCAGTCAATACTATATCGAGGATTTTACTAGCAATCTTTGCATCCTCGTTGAACATCTCATGAAAGTCACCAAGTTGATACATCAATATACAATCGGGATATTGTCTCTTCAGCTGAAGGTATTGCCTTTGCATCGGGGTTTGTTTACTCACTCTTACTCCCTGCTTATCATCTGAGCAACTGAGTCTCTAATAATCGCATCGGCAAAACAGTTTTTGTCATAGTTTCATAAATCGAATAAATAGTGTTTCGAATTAAACAAATATTCTTTCAATTTGCAACTTCCAATCCATCTTTCTACTATATAAGTTACAATTCATAATCGGATGATATTTCAAGGTTAAAAGTATCTGTTATCTGTCCATTAAGTCCGAAGAACATCAATTGGGTGCGATATTTGAGAACACGAATACTAGGATTATCTGGAAGTCCAAGGACCAGCAGTAATACAGCGATACTTGTTGAAACAGCACTCGAAGCAGCAGAGAGAGAGGGTGCCAAGGTTGAATTCATTGATCTCTCAGCTCTAAAGATTTTAGCTTGCGAACACTGTTGTGAGTGTTCTAAAACTGGGAAATGCAAGCTTGACGATGATTTGAACAAAGTTGCTGACACAATGAAGGCTGCAGATGGAATCATTATGGGGTCACCTGACCACTTTGCCTCTGTTGCCACACCACTGAAGAACCTCATGGATCGTACAGGTAGATTTCTTCATTTAGAGGGGAAGGTTGCTGCTGGTATTGTTGTTGGTCGACGATCTGGCCTAGACCTCGCTTTATCTCATCTTCTGTTCTTCCTATTGGTTAAGGAGATGATTGTCCCTGGCGCAATCTATTGGCCAATTGGGTTTGCATTGAATGCTGGTGACATCAGAGGAGATACAGAGGCAATGGCGATGGCTACTCAACTTGGAGAACGGGTCACTATTCTGGCAGCAGCAATTATTCGAAACCCTATGCCTTGGGCACATGAACCTCGTCCTCTTGGTCAAAAGGTTCGTTTTGGTGATGAGTGGAAGTAACCCTCCTATGGTGGTGTTGTCGTTGCTTCGTATTTGCTCGGACATGAGGTTAGAATCTCAGTTGCATGTATAAGATATGCAGACTGTAGTGTGCCAATAGCTACAATATCTTGTCCATCTATCAGATTCGGTGTTTCTCCAAGTATCAAAACAGTAATTGTGTGGTTGTCACCTTCCATTACTAGGGTCACATTATCAATGGTCATTGTAAGAGATCCTGCCAAATATGCACCTTTGACCTGAATAGTCCTACCCATGTATGGATTAGGATTTTCAACGACTTCATCCACACTAAGATATGGGTTACCAAATATGTCCAACATAGCAAATGCTACAAATCCAATTGTCGCTACTAAGATGACTGCAATAGCTGCCATTTGTGTCTTCTTTTTCATCCCTATTGGTCTCCCTCAATCTGTCCCTCTACAATCTTGAGCTGCTTCTCAATTCCCATCATTCTCAATAGCAGATATACTAGGAATGCGAATATTCCACCCCAGAAGATAACGGCAACGATAAATAATTCAACTTGCTGCATTTCTCTAACTCCACGACATTCTAATTCTCATCAACTTCTCTTGCACTGAATCAACTTTGTATGTTAGGTCTATCAGGATTAAGGCTATCATGGTGACTGCAATCATAGAAACTATTAGTGTCATTCCATGCTCTATCTCCATCTGTAGACCAGTCGGTTCAATAACAATTGGGTGTAATGTTTCCCAGATTCGAATCGAAAGGTAGCTTAATATCACCATCGGGAATGCTACTATTCCAAAGATTGATCCGAACTGTGCTCTTGACTCACGGTCACTGACTGATGCTCTGTATGCCAAAATGCACGCATATGCAACCCATAAAATGAGCGTTGTTGTTTCACGAGGATCCCAGTTCCAGGGAGTTCCCCAAGCTGCATCCGCCCACATCATTCCAGTGAGAAGTGTGATAGTTGTGAATAGAAGACCTAGCTTCAATGATGCTGCACCGAGGATATCATATTTCAAATCTCCTTTCCACAAGTACATCACTCCACAAATCAATGTGCCTCCAAAGGCTCCATAGGCTACAAGTGCTGGGGCAACATGTTGGAAGAAAATTCGAATATATTCCAAAAGTTCTGCCTCAGGTGGGGCGAAAATCCATGTCATATAGACATAAAGAAAGGAAATCGCTGCTGTGATTCCGAGGAAGATCAGTCGGTTTCTACTCACTGCTATTCAACTCGAATTGTCGGCGCATTTTACAGTTTGCAATATGAAGGTTTTGTTAACTACTAAGATTCATGGTGAAAGTGCAAAATGGAAGACTGAGGCTGAAAGTGTCAACATTGCTATCATATGCGCAAGAAGAATTTCAAAAATTAACAAGACAGGTATTAGACCCGGACCCAAGACAATGATTTTAGTAATCTCAATCAGAAGCATCAAACCCGAGGTTGCAGTGGGAAAGTATACAAGTGGAAACACAGTAGCTTTTGATTCTGATGGCATGGTAAGTGCTGAAGCCATGGACCCGACAGCTGCTAAATCTAGAGTTCCAACAAGAAACGTAGTAATTGCAAGAGGAATGTCATTAAGAAGTGAGAACCCAAATAGAACAGTTACAATCGGGATCAAGAATATCTCAACTACTCCCATTAAAAGAAATCCATAGATTACCTTTCCCAAATACACTGACCATGCTGGTATTGGTGCTGTAGCTAAACCTCGCAGAGTACCTGTTTCAGATTCAGATAGAAAGATTGGTGCAAATCCAAACATTCCTGTAAAGAATATGATCACCCAAAGCAAGGCACTACCAATTTCTTCTGAAACTGAACCTCCAGTGACAACTGCAAAAGAAAATGCGAGCACCGCAATAAGCGCGAAAAGGAACATCGAGAATATTTCAAACTTCTTACGAAATTGAGAAAGAATATCTTTCTTCGCGATTGCTAATGCTGCACCAAGTCCAGATGTCATTTCCCCACCTCAGAGAGTTTGATCAAAATCAGAAATAGGACCTTGACTTATCACAATGCCCTTCCTTAACGTCACGTATTCATCACACAATGCTGCACCAAGAGCTAGATTGTGTGTAGTTATGATTGTGGTGCGCAAGTTTCTACACCCATTCAGATATTCCCAAAAATCCTCGGTCGTGTCTTTATCCAACCCACTGAATGGCTCGTCTAAGAGTAATAATTGTGGGTCGTGAATAAGACTTCGAACAATATCGAGCCTCTTCTTTAGTCCTGTCGACAGATTCTTCACAGGTTCTTCAAGCCATGATTTAATGCCAAACCATTGAGCCAAGTTTTCAACCTGAGATACAAAGAAAGTTGATGATAGACCAAAGAGTTTCGAATAGAACTTGAGATTCTCAACACCTGTTAGTTCTTCATACAGAAGTGGTTTATCTCCAACCAACCCAATGCGCTTCTTCACTTCTTCTGGCTCTTCCTGTGGGTCAAATCCCATAACAGAGATAGATCCACCATGCGGTCGAAGTAGTGTGGAAATAACTCTCATGAGTGTTGTTTTCCCTGCTCCATTAGAGCCAAAAAGTCCATGAATTCCTTTCTCAGAAAATCCAAGTGTGACCTCTCGTAGAGCGACTCTGTAACCATATCTTCTTGTGAGGTTCTCTGCGATAATGGCCATATTTGACATCTGGATCATCCTATGGTTGTCTGAGTCCCATCGATTTTCTTTTTAGTCTGTCTGCTTGTTTCAAGTTGGACTTATTCAACCTAGTGAAAGATTTTTCTTCCGAATCTAAGGAAAGGAGTTCCAATTGATAGAATCACAGAGATGGGTATAAGATTCACAAATTCCTGCACAACAAATCCTATCAAAACTCCCACAATGAACCAAACTAGGAAGCTTGTAAGATTATTCACAACTATCCAAGGTACATATGCTGTGAGAACGCTGGGTATTAACCACCATGCAAACATGATGGCTATTGGTACAATAAATCCTGCAGCAAGCATAATGAGAATACCAATCCGTGTGCTAAGGTAGAGAGGTCCTGGAAAGACCTTGTGCGAATTAAGATACCCTTTTGAATCCGTCTTTTGTTTCAGGTTTGCCATCTTGGTATAGTCTTCCTTTCCATAGAATTTGCTTGAATGAGCAACATTCCACATTCCAATAGAGTATGCCCTTCCACCATTCTTCACGCCTATGTTGATCACATCCAGAGACCGATACCAACCAAATAGGAACGGAATTCTCCTGCGTTCATCATCTAGGAACCATGTCAGGACTGCAACCTCATCTTGGTTGTTGACTGCTCCTTCAATTGCCATCCGTTCACCCTTAAAGTGTCGATTACAGTGGTCAATGAAATCATCCATTCTGTTAAGAGGGACATAGACTTCTGAAGGAGCAAGACTCGGACCAAGTCGTTTGATTCTCATTGGGTAAAACCGTTCATCCCATTCGTGGTGAGCAATCTCTTCAGACTCTAGGGTTGCATGATACATCTTCATTGCATTAATGATTCTCATCGCTTCATCTTCAGTCTGTTCTTCTGAGCCTTCAAATGCGCAAAGGACCAACCACTCATTCTGAGTGGAAGGCGCATGATCTACCTCCGTCAACATTCCATAGAACTCACTCGTTATGAAATGAAGATAGTATGGCTTAGACAACCGAAGAATTTCCTGCATTGCTCCAAAGGTCTGTTCCTGATTTGGGAATGAAAATAGAAGTGGTTTAATAGTCCGTAGTGGAATGACTTTCAATACAACTTTAGAAATTATACCTAAAGCCCCGTTACTGTCTACAAATAGCGAAGTCATATTCCCGTCAGTTTCATTGTAAACATCAGCTGCATACTGTAATTTCTCGTCACCTTTGAAAAATGGTTCTTGTGTTTCATCTTCAAAAAAGTCAGAAGGTGTATTCTCCGTCCTTATTATTTGTCCATCTGGTAAAACAACCTCAAGATCCACAACTTGTTCTCTTATTCCACCATATTTCGTACTACCGATACCTGAACCTCCAGCTGCAACCCATCCCCCGACTGTACTCGATGGAGCTGATGAAGGATATGCAGCTAGTGTGAGGTCTTCTTCTTCAAGATCTTCGAGAAGTTTTCCCCAGATGATTCCTGCTCCTACTTCTACAGTCATTGCACCTTTGTTGATATGGAAAATCTGGTTAATCCTTGTCATCTCAATGACGAGCCCACCCTTTGTGGGGAGAGCTCCACCATATCCAGAGGTTCCATGACCGCGAGGTATAACTGGTATATTTTCTTTCTTACAGAATTTCAAGAGGTTGGACAAAATCTCTGATGTAGTAGGTTGCGCTATTGCTTCCGCTTGGGTATTCATGACATCATTGACAATTCCTGGTAGTGCCGCAATATCATGCGAATATAGATGAGTCATATATCCTTCTGCAGAGAAAAAATCCTCACCTACGATATCTGCCAATTGTTGGAAGTGTTTCTTATCTATCATTTTCGTCACAACCTATAGCCCTAGAGCTTCCACAACAATCTGCGACAAGTCCTTGAATTTCATTTTGGACTCCTTATGTTCTATTCCATCATTCAATGACATTGTACACGATGGACACTCACTCGCTAGAAACTCAGCACCAGTTTTCTCAGCCTCCTCGATACGTCGTCCAGAGATTCGCACCGACATCAGTGGATCAGTTCCTTTGAGTAGTCCGCCCCCTCCACAGCATCGTGCTTTGTTCCTGTTGTGTTTCAACTCTCGTACTTCTATTCCTGGGATTGCGTTCAATACCTCACGAGCTGGATTATAGATGTCCTGATGACGTCCTAGTTCACAAGGATCATGCCATGCAACAACATGAGGATAGTTTTTGGTGAATTTTATCTTTCCTTCATTAAGAAGTCGTAGAACAAACTCTGAGAACGGAAGAAATTCCAATCCTTCTGTAGATTCCTTGCCAATTAGGTGAGGATATTCATGCGCAAAAGCTCTATGGCAACCAGGACAATTGAAGATGACTGTTTTAACTCCGAGTTCTTTTAACTTGATGATGTTATGTCTAGCGAGTTCTTTAGCCTTCTCAAATCCTCCAGCAACGAAGTATGGATTTCCACAACATTGTTCTTCTTCACCTAGTATCGTGAAATCAACTCCTGCTGCATTCATGACTTTGATTGTGTTTTCACCCATATGTGCAAGTGTCCCCTTGAACGAAATATTGCAGCCTGCAAAGTATGCCACCTCTGCTTCTATTCCTAATCGGTCTTCCACAAGATCATCAACCATGTCTGTCCAGAGTGTTCTATCTGTCTGATCCATCTCCATGATATTCTGAGTTTCTTTCAGCGCTCCATCGATGTAGTTCACAATCTCTGGCCACTCATCAAGTTCACCAATCTCCTGACGAGTGAGCTGCCAGAACCTCAAGAGAGGTATATTTGTCTGGCAAATCTCTTGACACGCTCCGCATAGTGTGCAATTGAAAATTCGAGCCGCAAAATCTGGTGGTATAGGTTGCTTCTTCTTGATGAGGTCTCTCAATTGATACAATTTGCCTCTGGGTGACTGAGAGTCCCATAGTGTATCAAGGTAAGCTGGACATACGAATGTGCAAAAGCCACATCTTGCACATACAGTTGGCTCAATATCGAGCCCTTCAATTCTGAGGGGTTCGTAAGGCTTGGTCATTATTGAATCTCCTCACTATGGCCACGGTATGCCAATCCAATCAAGAATTGGTTGTAAAATTGATGTACCATATACAGCTATTCCACCTAATGCTCCCATAATCATCATCATTATGCCGCCAAAGATGACAAGAATTGCATAGGGTGCATATGTTGAAAGTTTAAACCAAACGCGGTCTCCCATTTTAGCTCGGATTATCATCAGATAGAGATAGATTTCAACGCAAACAACGGACCATAGGATCTTGAAACGCATAATTGGCATCTGGACCAGAGCATCCACAGGATAATCTGGTTCCATGAAACCTGTCACCATTCCCGCTATCAATCCTAGAAAACCAATGATGCTTCCGATGTAAATGAAGACATCAAACTGATGGAATAACCTAGCAAGTTTTGTACCCGGAGTATTGATGTTGTCTCTGAATAAGATCCGAAGCAGAAGATTGACCAAAGCCACTGCTGCGGCTGCTGTTAGAATTCCAGTGTGAAAGTGTACGAAAACTGGATGTATTACCATTCTTTTCACCTACTCCTTTAATCTCTCCTAAGTGCAAAGTATCCAAAGATCAACAGGATTACACCTGTGGCTAGTGGTACCAATACCATCATTGAACCCCAAATCCCAATCAAGTCTGCTGGAGGGGGTGGAGTAGTTCCGGATTCTCCTGTGACTGTTACTGTGACATCAAAGGAGCGAGCAAGGTCTCCACCAGCGGCAGCCCAAATACGAATTGTGTATGTACCATTACTGATTGGTATGAACGTTATATCGACTGAAATTTCTCCATCGTTAGCATTAGTGTCATTAGTTGAATCATCCTGAACTAAGGGTTCGGATATTGTGAAGTAATCGTTATCTGCCCATCCACCCTTAACTGCAATATATTCTGCACCATTTCCAGCATCAACCTGAAGTACAAATGGAACCCCGGTTTCTGCATCAACAGTAGAATTTGTTGTTAGGGTCAGTGTGGTCAATGTATCATGACATCCACTGTTACCACATTCACCTGTATTGTCAGGAAATGCTACGACCGAACTTGCTGCAGCAATAACTAGAGTAAGGAAGCTCATGACCACTAATAGCTTCATGATATGGTTACGTTTCATAGCTTTATCACCAATTTTAGTTACATGTTACATCTAAATTACGATTGAACACCTTAGTCAAGTTTCGTTTCGGAACAAAAGTCTCGTATATATACACATTGGTTAACCACTTTTTTCTACGATACGATTCTTATTCTTGTAGGTTTCACACCAAAGTATGTAACACATGCAATGATTAGCTAATCTTTTACTTCTATCTTTACCTTCCCAAAATCTTACTTAAGACTCTAAGTATAGGGATACCAATTGAGAGAGCTTGATTCAAAGTCATTAGCCTAATGACTAGAATTCCAGCAATTCCACCAAGTAAAGATATTACTAGTGAAATTGGAATCGGAATCAACACAAGTATGTTTGAATTCAGTAATTGAATCAACCAACTCCACCCAAACAAACGAGGTCCTATCCATGATGCTGACAATACGATTGAAAAACCAACAAGAAATCCAATAGTCATGGATTCACGTCCTGCTGTGACTCGACCTCCAAAGACCTTCATTGGATTCATTAAGTTCTCTGGATCAAACCTCTTCTTCATAATCTTGAGTTTCTGAAAGCTCTGGCTACCATAGTACTTCTCTCCATGTCTACTATTCCAAAGACCAACTGCATATGGAAGTCCACCAAAACGTTCAGCTAGAGCTGCGATTCGGAATGATCTTTGCCAACCAACTGTGAATGATAGACTCTTTCTCTCGTCATCAAGAATCCAGACCATGAATGAAGTATTGCCATCATTGCTTAATGTTCCTTCAATAGCAACTTTAGATTTTCGAAGTTCTGCCTTTGTTTCCTCAAGGATATCTGGAAGCATTTTCAGTGGTGCTAACATTTCAGCTGGCACAAGACTTGGTCCATGACGTTTAATTCTCAAAGGATACAATCTTTCGTTCCAGTAGAACCAGGCTCGGTTATCATCCAATCGTATTCCATTCGCTTCAGTTGTATAAGCTTGGATTATCTCAACATTATCTTCATTCTGATATATAGTATCTAAAAGGGCTCCAGTAAGAACATACTTTCCACTCTCCAATTCGATTCCATCTAGTGCTCTCAACTTTGATGTGTAATTGTCAGCTAGAAATCTCAGAAAATATGGTTGTACATCTGAGATTATTCTAGTAGCCGCGTTCACCAAGTCTCTCATGCTGTCAAATGTGCATGCAAATGGTACAAGCTGAAGGTTAGGAATTGTCTTGAGAGTGACCTTAGTAATTATTCCAAGGGTTCCATATGTGCCTGTGATAAGTTTGGTTTCCTGTTCTGGAGTTCCAAATCCTGCATCTGAGAGTTCTTGACAAAGCCACTCGTTGCCTTTTTCCACTTTTTCCTGAATATAATCACTATTTGGATCTAAGAGTACTTTTCCTAGTCGTACAATTTTCCCATTGGGAAGAATCGCTTCAATTCCAAGTACTTGTTTCAATATATCTCCATGTCGAGTTGATCCTATACCAAGCCCGCCACTTGCAATAAATCCCCCAACAGTAGCTGCAGTAGCACTTGAAGGATATACTGGTAGTGTGAATCCAAGGCGTTCGAGAAAAGACAATAAATCTCTCCAAGTGATTCCGGTTTCTACCGTGACCGCCTGTTCGAACTCATTGAAGTATAGAATAGCGGACATTTTGGACAGACTTACACATATGCCTCCTCTAGTTGGAATTGAACCTCCCCATCCTGATGTTCCATTTCCTCTAGGTACTAGAGGTATCTTGTTATCGCGTGCATACCACACTAAATTTTGGAGTGAGAGAACATCAACAGGTTGAGTCACCACATCAAATTTCGGGCTTACAATCTGATATGCAATATCGGGTAGGCTTGTAACGTCTTTTGAATAAATCATACAGGTTTCGTGAGTTGTTGACACATTGTCTGCTCCAACAATGTCCCCTATACGCATCTCGTCAACCTTCACTGGCCATTAACACCTCTAGAATCCTTCGGTAATAGAGAATTAGCTACAATCTGTGTGATATCTTGCACTTTCATATCATAACCTGTGGTGAACTTTGCTAAATCAAATGCAAGAATGCACCTAGGACACTCTGTTATAATTCGTGAGGCTGGAGTCACAGTTGCATCTCGTAAACGCATCTCTGCAATTCTTGATGAGAGAACGGGATCAACAACATTAAGCAGACCATGTGCTCCACAACATCGAGTATTCTGTCTAGATGGAGTCATTTCAACTTTGTATATCCCTGGTATGTCCTCGATGATTTCTCTCGGCTCTTCAGTTGCTTTTAGTACTCGTGCAGCTATGCATGGATCATGATAGGTCACAGTCACCATAGGTTGTTCTTCGAATTTGAGTCGGCCCTCTCTGATAAGACGGTTGATGAACTGAGAGGTAGTTAACAGTTCCAAGCCGTTCTCTTCCTGAAGATACATGCTATATTCTGACCAAGTATGGATACAAGAAGGACAACTAAAGACGACTGTTTCTACTCCAAGATTGCGAATAACCTCAAGGTTCTTTTCAGCCATCTCGTTAATACCCTCAAAATTGCCCGCCCAACCCAAAGGTGCCCCACAGCAGGTTTCCTTGTCTGCAAGTAGTGTATAGTCTACATCTGCATGTTCCATTATTTTTACCATTGATCTAGCAACATCATGAAGTTGTGACTTTAGAGAAACATTACAACCTAGAAAGTAGGCAACTTTTGCTTGTTTGAGGACTCGATTCTTTACAGATTCCTCAATATCTTCCATCCATAGAAGCCTATCAGCAGAACCCATCCACATTATATCGCCTTTGGATTTTACAGAGTCAAGTACAAACTTTGCAGGCTCTGGTAGAAGTCCACGATCTCTTACTTCAGCACGGGTAAACTCCCAAAATCGATCAAGACTAATTCCAGTTGTACAGACAGATGTACAATGCTCACAAAGATTACAAAGGAAAATTTTGTTTGCGAAATCTTCTCCAAAAACTCCTTCGCCTTCGATGATTGATTTTACAATGTGCAATTTTCCTCTAGGGCCATAAGACTCCCATTTCAGGTCTCGAAATACTGGACAGACAAGTGTACAATTACCACATGAGGCACAGACATATGGTTCATCTTCCTGCCCATACCTTTGTAGGAAGTCCATCTTGGTCATCTATAGTTCACCATAGATTGATGACTGTTCTAAACTATAAGAACTGGAGTAAATAGTTATGCTAGGGGCACTTTCGCCATTTGCATAACTCTTTTGAAATCAGACTTACTTTAAGTCTTCAATCATCTCTCCGGCACAAGCAATACCTGATCTTGATGCAGCTTCCATCGAAGCATAGTACATGTCACAGTTTGCATATTCACCTGCAACATAGAGGCCCTCAATACCTGTGCGGTTAGTTGTAAGACGATCATCCATGATTCCAGGAGCTTGCTTAAGAAGCGATTTCCAGATCTTCCAGCTCTTTTTCCATGTGACCTTATCTTTTACTCCAGGAATGAGAATCTCAAGCTCATCTAAGATTGCTGCTGTTGCCTCTTCATCACTCATCTTGAGAAGCTCTTTATCTATACCTGTAACCGTCAAAAGAGACTCTCCAATTGGTGCTAAAACACCGGAAACCCTCTTTGCTTCAGCTACAATATTGATTTTCCTACCTGGTACGAACGCTCCAACATTGAAATCTAGGACTCGTGATTTCAGTCCAAAATACGCTACAGTACTTGGAGTATATTCAAACTTCTTTGCTTTTTCACTGAACTCCTTTGGTAGTTCGCTCATCTTGATAAAGTTTGGCAAGAGATCGATTGGAGTTGATAACACGACTGCATCAGTCTTCATGTGCTTACTCTCGCCGTCTTGCTCATAATCAACACCAACAACTTTCCCATCTTCAATTATCACTTGATTCACTGCACAGTTTACCTGTGGTTCAACGCCAAAGTTTCTAGCTTGCAACATAAGTGTATATGCAACACTGCCAAGACCTCCTCTCTCTGGGTACATAGCACTAAATCCGTCTTCATAGGCAAACCGTAGGTGTTCAGAGTAAAGATACTGTCCAGCAGACACTTCATCTGGCTGCATGAATGTTACAGTCTTAATCAGGGGTTCATAGAACTCATTCTGAATGGTTTCAGGAATCTTCTTGTCTTCAGCATATTCTGAGAAGGTCATCTCATCGAGTTCTTTGAACTCCTCTTTTGACCTCTTGATGTTCTCTTGAACAAGAAGTCCCAGCTTTGCTCTATCGCCTGCAGGTAATAAACCGAACTTAGCTAGTTCGACAGCTGATTTACGAATGATGTGTCTTTCACCATCCTTCAACCAGACAGCTCCTTCCCCAACAGTGGTCATCTTTACTCCACTTCTCTCCAAAATCGGAATTAGCGATTTGAAACCACCAACGAAGAAGTGCAAACCTTGATCAAAGACATATCCAGATTCAGTATATGACCTTGCTCGGCCTCCAACAGTCTTCTCTTTCTCAAGGATTGTACATCGCGCCTTGAGACCCTTCAATTCAAGTGCACAGCTGAATCCTGCGATTCCACCACCAACGATGACAACACGGGTGCCTCTTTCTTTACTCATAGGTAACATCTCCATTTTCTTCTTGTTAATTCTTCCTACTCCTCCACCTGAGAGGATCGAGCCTTGTCAAGAATGAGCTCGTCTAGCTGAATTACCTCTAGATTTGTTTCCCTTGCGTTGTAACTCAGATTCTTGTAGCACGACACACAAGTCGTGATGATTCCATCTACATCTAATTCCTCTGCTTCAGCAACTCGCCGTCTTCCAACAGACTCAGAAAGGTCTGGATCTAACACTGTGAGGAACCCACCACAGCAGTTTGAATTTGCACGATTATTCTTCATCTCTACAAATTCAAGACCAGGGATCGCTTTGATTATCTCTCGTGGAGGTTCATAAATTCCAAGTGCTCTTCCTAGATGGCAACTATCGTGGAATGTGTATCTGCCTTCAAGCCCTTCGAAAGTAAGTACTCCATTTTTCACCATATCCGCCAACACCTCTACTGTGTGGTGTATCTTGATATCAAAATCAGGAATGACGTGAGGATAATGTTCTGCAAGAGTACCATAACATCCTCCGCAACCAGTGACGATGTGTTCTACGCCAGCCTTCTTAAACATCTCATAGTTCTTACGAACTACTTCTGAAAATCCCTTGTCATCACCCGCCCAATAGTTGAATAGACCACAACACACTTCACTCGGAATATAACCAGCATTGATTTTTAATTTATGAAGCATATCAACAACAGTTTCTGGTTGGTCTGGATACCAAAATGAACCCATGCATCCAGAGAAGATGGCTGTATTTGATTCAGGAGGTAGTTCTAGATCTTCAGCCCAAATAGTTCTGTCATCAGATTCATAACCTATGAATGGCGTACCCTCTTTCTCAATCCAATCAAGGACTTTCTTAAGTGGTTCTGACATCTCTGCTCCAGTTTTCAGAAGTTGGCTCTTCGCGTCATGCCAAATATCTGTGACAGGTACTCCTGCAGGACAGATAGCTTCGCAACGTCGACAGTCTGCGCAATAGAGTCTCTGTAGAAGTTCTACCGGTGGATTTCGCATCTTTGTCGCATATGCTCGCAGTGCTCGTAATTTACCTCCAGGGCTATCAAGCTCAGATTTGAGCTCGATATACATTGGACAAGTGTCTCTGCAGTAATTGCATGAGCCACAGCTTCTTAGTATCTCTGCTAAATTATCGATATTCATTGTAACACCTTACCTACCAACATATCGTGAAAGCCGCCGGAACGCGGTGGCTAATGCAAAAAGTACATCTATTCTCCTGAATGAAGTCAAACAACTAGTGACCCTGTCTGGATTCATTATTCCATCAGGATCCCACTTCTGTTTTGCTTCCTGCATCTTGATTAATCGATCTGGATATGCACGTGACATGTATATGGAATTCTGAAGTCCAATTGTATACGGTGCACCTCCAGCTTTGATAGCTTTCTTCATCATCTTGTGTAAGATTCCTTTACTTGAAATGAACTTGAGATACTGAGCTGCGTCTATCATCGCCATTAGCTCAAGTCGCATTTCTTCAGATGTTCCAAGCATCCCAAACCACAGTGCAGGAATCTTGTGCGATTTTCGGTATGATTCATATGCTGAGAGCATTTCGAACACTTTACTGGTTGGTACCCATAATTCCTGAAACATCAGAGTTTCTGTGTGTTCCTTTGGATTGAATTCTGCATCATATCTTAGATTCCATTCTTTTTCGGAGAATTCATCCCCCAGATAGACTCCTCCATTGTTTCCCGTAATAGATCTTAACTCATCCCTTGGGATTTCCTGTGAAGAATCTATATAGCTAGCTGTAAGCACAAACCTTCCATTTTCAAGAGGATTGCTGTACCTCTGTAGCTCTTTATCTGCAATCTTTAGATAGATTGGTTTCTTCTCAAGTCGTGCGATTTCAGTCACAGAAGCGCATAGACCTTCTAATGAACGGAATCCATAGCTGAATGATTTGTAACCACTTACAGTCTCATGCACTTGGAGCTTTATCTCAAAAATCACGCCAAGAATACCATATGAATGTAAAAAGAAATCAATGTCATTTCCCTCAATAACATGGATTTCTCCATTTCCACCTATTATTGACAATGATAGAATATGGTTTCCAAGTGATCCGTAGAAGGGAGTTCCAATACCTCCTCTGCCACCACAAGCTATCCAGCCACCAATCACTGCAGATTTTGCACTTGATGGATAGATGCCTAAAGAAAGACCTTCCTTTCCAAGAGTTTCTTCAAGTCGCTCAAATGTCACTCCTGGTTCTATTCTGACAAACATTTTTTCCTTGTTGATTTCGAGAATCCTGTTCATGGGTTTGATATCGAGAGATATCCCTCCACGACTAGGACAAGAGGAACTCATGCAGCTGGATGCGCCACCTCGAGGCACAACAGGGATACTGTGTTCTCGAGCGATTTTTAGTATCCTTTCAATCTCATCTATATTTTCAACTCGAACCACATAATCAGCAAGATACTTCATTTTCCATCTATAATGGTATTGGGGTAATACTGCAGGGTCTCCACTATAGACAACGCGTTCAAGCTCAGAATCAGATACTCTCTCTGGACCGACAACTTCTGCGAGTTTGTCGATTATTGCTACTTTCTTATCGATTGAATCAGGATTAATTACTTCTGTTTCTGTCATCTTGATCACCTCACGGAACAAAGACTTCCCCTAGATAGATGCCCATGATTCCAAGTATTGTCCAAAGTACGACTGCTGGAAGTCCAAGATTACATGTCTTCCATCCACCAAGATGAGTTAAGAAGGCAAGAGAACCAAGAATCATGCTCACGATTCCAAGCCAGACATGCCAAGCATGCATGAACAACAGCATGTTACTTATGTCAATCAAGAATGCAGGATTCATGACACTCCAGGTACCTGCAGGCTCCATGAAAAGGCTAAGTACGTTTATCGTTGTCAGAATATACGCAAAGCTGAGCATTATACCATGAATTCTTGTGAAACGTTCTTCATCATAATATTCGAGAGCTGTCCCAACATACGCCAAAACAAGCGCAGGGCCTCCAAGTAACCAACCATAATGAAACTGTGGTAGTTCTATAGGTTCAACAGGAATTTGACCGACGACATAAGATAAAGTCACACTTACACTCTCAGTCCCTGAGGTGTCCATAGCGACTATTCGCCAGAGCACTTCCTGACTATTCTGAAATCCAGGAATTGCCCCGGTATAAACGCCTGCTTCTGCTGTTTCAGTCATACTGACATTATTCCAGGTGGCACCACTATCAGTACTATATTGGAGTCGCACATATGTAATCGTATCTGCTGAAGTAACAGAAACTGTAACTGTGAAAGCTTCGTTCGCTTGTGGGACCTGTGGTGTTGTTGTGGGAGCCCCAATTGATGGGCCAGGACCTGCTTGGACAACATTGACAGTTATTGATGTGCTAGTCGAATAAGGAGTATGTTGAGCCGCAAAGATGGTCAATGTATATGTATCAGCAAATGAGGGAGCTGTTATGTTGTAGAATGTATGGATGGCGTTATCAGCTGCATTAAGATCTAATGCATCATTATCAGACACCAATCCTGGATCATCTGCATTTAACGGTATTTGAATCATGAATTCATCATTGTCTGCTACTTGACTAGGAATTCTTAGTACGAAAACATCTTGTTCAGCACGACCAGTGGCAGTCACCTCAACTTGGAATGTTTCTCCTGGAGCAACGTCGATTGATGTGATTGCACTTATTGACAAATTTGTTGAATCATCGTGACATACTGAAGAACAATTACTCTCAGCGTCCCTATTAGCATAAACATTGCTGGCTGCTAGCATAACAATAATTGCCGCAGCAAAAATGACAAGTCCGATTCTGACGCGTCGTTTCATATAATATTCTCCGAATCATATATCGTCGGGATTATCGCAGATATATCTCCTGGATAATTGAAGTCGCCTGTAAACGACCCTGCTTAAAATGTTACGGAATGGAATAATATGTATAGCTAAGCATTTTATTTTAGTTACAAATATCAACTTATTTTAGAAGTTTCAAAAGTATTTGTAACCCCATTTACAATGTTTCCCTACAGATATTATACAACTAGCTACAATTATCAATCATCTGTAACCAATATATTACATATTGTAAGAAGAAGCTAACAATTATAGCTATCAAAGGGAACATATTTTTATTGGATTTATTGTGGAAATTACAAACCATAATCTATGGACAATGGTGAAAAAACCTATGGTGTACTACACTGAAGAGACCCCAGGGGTCAATAAGCGGTTGGTAGCAGGTTATTACCTGTTCCTCTGCTTAATCGGTTTCGCCATTCTCCTAGGACCGACCGGATCCGGAATTCCAATCACCTTGGTTGGAAATGAGATCCGCGATGAGCATTATGTCGCAACTCCAAACCTTGGAACTGATCCGAGCGATTGTGTTGGTTGTCATGATAACGAATACAATAATTGGAGCACAACTGCTCATGCAACTCACATGTATACCAATGGTACTCATGTGAGGATTGGTGCCTATGCATGGTTTGCAGCGGCTTTCTTCAACAGTTCATGCTCTGAGTGTCACACAAGTGGATGGGATAACTCCACTGGAACCCCAACATACGATGCACTTGGAGTCAACTGTTTTGCATGTCACACAGGCGACCCAGTTGTGGATTATTCTGGCGATGCATGTGCACCATGTCACCTACCAAGTGGCGAGGAGCACCCACACCAGATGACCGCATGGGAGAACTCTGCTCACGCCAATTCTCTAACGGATCTGAGGTCAAGTGATCATGCTGCATCGTATTGTATGCACTGCATGTCCACTGAAGGTTTTATTGACCAACAAGCTGGTGGTCATGCTACTTTCGAACCAACTGATGACGTTAACGCTGTTAGCTGCCCTGCTTGTCATGCAGTTCACGCAAACTGGTCTTCAACTGAAGGTCAGCTACGTGCAAACAGTCCAACCGACCTTTGTGGGCTTTGCCACGTCGGTGAACGTCATACAACCTACCAGACTTGGACCGGTGGTCCACATGCTCTGGCTGGCGTCGACTGTATTGACTGCCATGGCTATGATGTAGCACCTGGTGACAATGAATTCCTCAACCACACTTTCCTTGTCAATCTAGACAAGGCTTGCGGTCAGAGTGAAGAATGTCACAAAGGACTAGAAGATTGGGCAATCGATCAACTCGAAACCTATCAGGCTTCATATGAAGACCTGACAGCTGAGATTGAAGCTGAGGTTGCAGCATTCAAGCCTATCGTATTGGCATACAATGACACAGCTGATGCTGACCACGACTTAGTTGATGAAGTCTTGGCTTATGTTGATGCAGCTGCTGATTTGGTGTCCTATTACGATAATGATGGATCATCTGGATTCCATCATCCTCACCAGATATTTGGTGAGCTGAATGCAGCTTTTGCTGATCTTCTAGATGCTAAGGCGCATTTCTACGAGATGACTGGTGCTGGAACTACTCCACCTCCAGTTCAAGCAGATACGCTTATCATCGTGGCTGGAGCTGCAGGTGGAATCGTTGTTGGCCTACTCCTAGGAGTTTTGGTTGGCAGACGTCGTTAGACGCTGCAAGAAACATAAAATCGTACGGGTGTTACCAGATGCTTATGCATCTGGGAGCCCCATTTTTCTTCAGCTACTAGAAGTCCAATAATGTCCACATCTTGATTCTTATATTGTGTCCGAAAAGTGACACGCAATCCAAAAGGAACGAAAACCTATGAGATCAAAAACCATCTGTTTCGCATTTGTCCTGCTCGTGGTGTTGAATGCAATCCCATTTGATGGGAACATCACATATAGCTATGAGTATGAACTAGAAGCAGTAAGGCCAATCGATATTTCAACTCCCTCGCAGACTGAAGAGTTCAATATTTCTTCATACAAGGATTTTGCTGATGTAGCAGCAGACCTGCTTGTATCACACCTCATGAATCTGACTGATGGAACTGTATTTCATGCCAGTGATGCGAATTGGGAAATCTATCAGCTTTTATCCAGCTTGGCGAACTATTACTGGGCAATCTCGGCCTTAGCTAAACAGTATGAAAGCACAGGCAATATTACTTACTCTATTGCGATGAGTCGTGCCGCTTTGAGGATGGTAGAGCTCTTTCTTGACCCAGTATATCCTGGATTCTATGTCAATTCATATGCAGAACCAGAACTAGCAACCACAAAGCGGGCTGGTGTACAGGCTTATGCGTACTGGGCACTAGATCTCGCTGAAGGTGTAAATGCATCTCTTGATTTCTCAGCAGAAAAACAGAGTGCAATAAGATGTCTTACAGATATTTTGTACGACGATTTGTATGGAGGATTCTATTTTTACACTATGAGAAATGGCTCTCTCAACATTCCTGGTTATTTCTTTGAGATTTACCCAAATAGTGGAAAAAGATTGGACCATCTTGTTCTTGGAGCCAATGCGCTTTTTGATGCATGGGTTGAAACAAGCAACGCTACTTTACTTGATATAGCAAATCATGCACTGAACTTTCTGTACCATAAGATGCCATACTATTTCTCAATGGATCTTAGTGGTCTCAGACTTGCAGTCCTTCGTAATGGTTCAGCTGTGACTGTTGAGGAGGGACTACGTTCAGGAAATGCTGTTGTGACAGATCTAAATGCAATGGCGATAAGAGCACTTCTGAAGGGGTATGAAGTCACAGGGAATGTAACATATCTAAATTTCGTTGAGAATTTATTTGCTGCATTATTGGAGTATAACTGGGATAAGGAAGCTGGTGGATGGTTTGCTGAAACTCTCGATGGAATTCCTTATGATCCATTAGATGATGAGGATGTGAAATATTACAAGTACTCTGAAATTCAGTTTCAAATGACTTTGGCTCTAGAGGACTATTATGAACTCACACTTACGCAATTTCCACTTAGGATGGTTATAGATACTTTCGAGCTTGTATTGACGAAGCTTTGGGATTTTATTGATGAAGGCTTTGTAAGAAATGGCAACCAAGAATGGGCAGTGCTTGATGATAGTTGGGAGATTCATTATACTGCAGTGCAAAGCCAAGCTGTACTTGCACTAGAAATTGTGTGGGCTTATGGACTACCATATGTCAGTAATGTAAGGATTCAGCCAATCAGTCCCCGACCGCATGATCTCATAAACTTTATAGCTACAGCGCATGATGCTGATGGTATTAGCATGGTGTATGTAAATTACACCCTTAGTATTAATGGAACAGAAACTACTGGAATACTTTTATTGCCAGAACATCCGCTTGCTGGAGGAGTATACAATAATACTTTGAATGAACTGCCAGACCAGACAAGATGTAATTTCTTTGTTGTAGCTAATGATACAACAGGTCGGGAGTTTATTGCTGGTTCCTATTTCTTTATTGTGCGAGCGGATATCTATGCTCCAGTTGTTACTCTTCGCGCAATCTATCCGACAGATGAGGTACGAATTGGTGATGAAGTTATCATTGACTTTGAAGTCTACGAGTTTCCACAACATAGTTTTGTCTGGAATTGTGAACTGTGGTGGAGGGTGAACTCAGGAGCATTCACTATTTCGAATATGACGTTCATGGGTGTTGATGGCGAACTCTTAGTCTTTCGTCGAAGTCTGGGACAATTCAATGCTGGAGATCAACTTGAGTTCGAAGGACGAATTGAGGATGAGGCGGGTAATATAGGTGTGAGTGCTCGACACAGACTCACAATTCTCGGACCACGTCAAGCAATAACGCCACTCGCTACTTGGCAAATTCTAGCCGCGATAGGTCTGATTGCTGCTCCGGGTGTTGGATATGTGTGGGCAAAGGGTCGAAAAAGAGAGTATAGTGATGCACAGAGAGAGGGGAAGAAAGCTGCTAAACATAGAGCAAGACGCCGAGGATCAAGGAGGAGAAGGTAGCCAATTCGGGAGAGATTGTCATGGATATAGGTACAATATTACTAATCGCTGCAGTAGCAGTGGGAATTTTAGACGCAGTTGTTCTATTACTTGGTCCGAGGATTGAAAACTATGAGAGCTATTCATTCATTGCTTCAGCTATTAGTTTTCTCGCTGGTGTCGGAGCTGTGGTATGGCTCGGTGTACTGATTTTCACGAATCAATTTCAGTACGATTACGTTGCGCAGGTTACTGATATCGATGCCAATATATTATTGAAGATTTCAGGACTCTGGGCTGGTCAGTCTGGCTCACTTGTCTTCTGGACATTCTTGTCTCTCACATTGTACTTTGGTTTTCGTACATTAGTCCGTGGATATGAGGATGACAAACTTGTGTATCGTGCAGCAATTATTATGGTTGCAGAGTCTGTTTTCATTGCAGTCAATGCTCTAGTGGCTAGACCATTTCGATTAATTGAGGGATCAATCCCAACTGATGGTTTAGGTCTAAATCCTCTTCTATCAACAATATGGAATGTGATTCATCCTCCAATCATCTTTATTGCATATGCACTCATTCTCGTTCCTTTCTCAGTTAAGTTAGCAGGATATACTCTGTCTAGCGAAGAACGTAATGAAGACCCAATCCCAGTGGTTCGTGCATATGTTAGATTTTCAACAATATTAGCTTGGATAATGCTATCTTGTGGCATTGCTATTGGTGGATACTGGGCTTACATTGTTCTAGGTTGGGGTGGGTATTGGGCATGGGACCCTGTCGAAACAACATCGCTGATTCCATGGTTACTACTAACTGCTTACTATCATGCTAGACCTGTACTCAATAAGAATGACGTACTACGTGACTCATTCCTTGTGATGGCTTACATAACCGTTCTATTTGCGACATGGACTACTAGAAGTGGAGTACTTTCATCAGTGCACGGTTTTGGAATGACTGTAGTTAGCTGGACTATGTTAGCTACACTTCTAGTGAACTTCATAGTTGGTGTCACCCTTGCACTTTATTCAGGATTCAAAGACATGGAAGATGAGGATCATTCAGAAGGACCAAGTTTCTTTGATACTTCAAATGCAAGATTGTTCTCCATAAAGGTAGCATTAATTGGACTTGTCTTGCTAGCTGCAACATCTACAATTGGTGTCGTGCTTCCTGCAACCTACAATAGTGGAGTAGCTATCTTTGATCCCGCAAACCTTTCTGATAATATGATTAGCATTGATATTGAATTCTTCAGGATGGGCTTCTATGCAGCCTGCGTCTTCTTCATAGTTTCAGCTTTCTATTGCATGAGGACAAACATCCTTTCTCATCGCAGAAGAGGGTTTATTGTAATTGCAGTATTTGGAGTTGGTGCAGTCATTGCGGTAATCTCAGTCTTTGGGGGATTGGGTCCATTACCAACAAACTACTGGCCTGCTAACTTACTGATATTACCAGCAGTTGCAGCAATTGGATTTCTTGTATCTGCATTCATACGTCAAATGGCTGGAAAAGATGAGCTAGGTAGTGCACGTCAAGTTGGCCGCTTGATGCTTCACTTAGGGCTCATTATTTTACTTCTAGGTGTTTTCATGAGTGAGAATGTTATATACGAAACTAATGCTGGATATAGGGCAAACGACATGCAGGAAATTGCTCCTAATATTCTCATACAAGTAACTGATATTGATCTAAAGTACTTCAATCACGATAGAGACTTCAATATGATTGTGACCATAACTGTCATCGAGAATACTACTCAAGGTGCCATTATTGTAGGAATAGGTAACGCTGTAATCACAGGACATCCCGATTGGAATATGGTCAGTCATACTGTATATTTGGACTCTACAGCCTTTAGAGATGTTTTCATTGCAGTAACGGGATTTACCACATTTCCAGTAGAACAAGTCACAATTCATACCAAGCTATTACCATTAGTGTCCTTTGTTTGGATAGGGGCATTTCTGATGGTGGCTGCAATGCTACCTATGTTTGGAATGGAAACTCAGAGTCTTCTCAAATCTCTAAAAGGTAAGAATGCGCATCTCTATGAAGATATTGAAGAGGAGCTTGAGGAGGTCATTTCTGAGGCTGCAGGAAATTAGGGGAAGCATTAGTGGTCGAAGTAACACTTCGACTGTTTTTCTTTTTATTTTTCAAGAAGGGTTTATACTTAAGACCTGTTCACTCATCTAGGATGGTTTCGGATGGTTTTAGCTTGACAGAATCTTATGATGTTGCAGTCGTTGGTGCGGGTCCTGCTGGGTCTACTGTATCTAAGATCTTAGCTGAACAAGGGTTCAATACAATTGTGATAGATAGGAAATCAAGAATTGGAGTACCTGTACAATGCGGTGAATTAATTCCCACACCCACTGAAGCACACAGACTATTTCCAAAATCCAAAATAATGCCTCAGGCAATCCATGTTCATTCTAAATTTATCACAAACAAAACTCGAGCAATCCGTCTTATCTCTCCAAATGGTAGTGTGTTTGAATTTCCATTTGAAGCCAACATTGTTGATAGAGCGAGATTTGACCAACACCTAGCTTCTCTTGCAGAAAATGAAGGTGCTAGGTTTCTACTAGGGTCTATTGTAAAAAGGCGATCATCCACTAATGAATTGACATTCACAAATGATGGGTCTGAAAACTCAATAAAAGCTAAATTTGTCGTAGGAGCTGATGGTGCTCACTCTATCGTAGCCAAATCCCTTGGAGTCAATTATATTCATAATGTTGCGAATCTTAGTCAATCTTTACAGTATGTCATGTCCGGTGTGGATGTTGATCCAACAGTTGTAGAGATGCATTTTGGAAGTGAGATTGCGCCAGGGGGATATGCATGGGTCATTCCAAAGGGCGATAGAGTAGCAAATATTGGGTTTGGCATGAGGCGAAGCATCGCAAAAGATAACGTTCCCCTTCGTACATATTTGGATCGCTTTGTTTTCAAGACTATTGCGTCCTCTCTGAAGAATTTCAAGATTGTAAGCAGAGTTGGTGCGATCATTCCTGTTGGTGGACCGCTTAAAAAAACCTGGTCAAAAGATGTGCTGCTAATTGGAGATGCTGCTGGTCATGTAATGGCGTCGAATGGTGGCGGTATTCCCACCGCACTCTGTGGTGGGGTGATTGCAGGCTATGCCATTTCAAAACATTTGAACATGGACTATCCACTTTCTGAATATGAAAACAAATGGAGGTTGGAATTTGGAAGTGAACTTGACACAGCTGTCAGAGTTCTTAAAATAGCTGATTCTGTTATGCCCTCTGACACGAATACAGACATATGTATGCGACTGGCTGGAGTAAAATTTCTCGAGCCATTGATACGATGTCAATTACCTCTTCCTGTTGATCTGGCTTCAAAAACATTGGTGAAAATTCTGAATCGTTTCCTCTGACTAATAGAGTCTTTTCATAGCAAAATCCGCAAGCAGAATAAGAAGTTCCTGATTAACAAAGTCAAATCCACGTATAGCTTCTTTGGCTGCAATCATATATTTCCTAGCAACATCTGTAGAGTATTCCACGGACCTATATTCATTAATCCTCTCTAATGCGTATTCTGCATCCCCCTCATTGAGCTTCTGTACGAATTCTTCCTTCTGGGTCTTAGAACAATTTTCAAGCGCATGAGCAAGCACAAAATTACTGTGGCTTCCTCGCAAATCAGATTGTACTGTCTTGCCTGTTCCGTTTTGCGTGGCAACAATATCAAGGATATCATCACGAATTTGAAATGAAAAACCAAGCAGTTCTGCATACTTGATCAAAGCCTCCAACTCAATATCCTTGGCATTGCCAAGCATGGCTCCCACTTTGGCTGCTGATGTCATGAATGAAACTGTTTTCATTTTTATGATTTCCAAAGCCAATTCGGTCGTGTACGATTGTATTTTATTCTGACTCATTAGCAGGTCTGAAGCTTCCCCTTCACACATCCTTATACCTCCAGCTGCAACATAAGTTAGCAATTCAGGGGTAGACCTCTCTCCGATCAGTTTGATAGCTAGCGCTACAAGTAAATCTCCTGCAATGATTGCCATCTTTCTTCCATATTTTTTATGAGTTGTTTCAACACCACGACGCATAGTGTCTTCATCAACTACATCGTCATGAATTAAGCTGGCTGTCTGAACAAACTCAGTAGCAACTGCAAAGGGTAATGCATCTACTGCTTTTCCGCCAACCGCTTCACAACAAAGAACTAGTAAGAGTGATCTGAGCCTTTTCCCACCAGCAAGAATAAGATGTCGAGTTGTTTCATAGAGTAATGCAGGTTCTCCATCTTCATCTAGAAGGCAGCGTTTAATCTCTTCATTAATGAGATTGATTCGAGTCCGTATCTTTTCATTTTCAAGCAGACCTGTTGTGTCCATCAGTTTCGATTTTTCTTCGTCTGAGTATGAATCTGGACCGGTATGAACAAAGGGTCTCTCTGACATTAGATGATACACCTAGGCATTCTGTTTCAAATCGTAAGCACCTTAAAGCAGTTGCCTTTCTCTTCGAAAACTTCTCTGGAATGGTAATCCTTTTCTTCATGAGAAATTGACATGAGCAAGTCTGGTGAAGACCATGAATTCTAGCGATGAAGCATCTCTTGAAAAGCCATCTAGGTTAAGAATCTGGCTTGCTGAGATGAGGGTTCCGTTTCTAACCGCAGCAATAGTTCCAGTTATTCTTGGAACGTGCGTAGCTTGGGCTTCCACAGGGATATTTCTTCTTGATGTATTTCTTCTGACACTAATCGCTGGTATTTCCATTCACATTGGATCTAACATTGCCAATGATTACTATGACCATCTTAGCGGTACTGATGATATCAATGTTGAATTTGTCCGACCTTTCACTGGGGGAAGTCGAATGATTCAACGTGGTTGGATGTCTCCACGTGAAGTTTTCACAGAGGCAATGATTTTCTTTATTCTTGGTGGCGGCATAGGACTCTATCTAGCTTACACAAGGGGTATCGAAGTCCTAATCCTTGGAGTCATTGGAGTTGGTTCAGGTTTCTTCTATACTGCTCCTCCATTTCGCTTTGTGAGTCGAGGTTATGGAGAAGTATTCATAGGGTTGAACTTCGGTGTTCTAATGACACTTGGAGCATATTTTGTTCAAACCCAAGTCTTAGCATGGGAGGCTGTTTTTCCATCAATCCCTGTCGCCATTTTGATCACAGCTGTTTTGTACATCAATGAATTTCCTGATCATGATGCTGATCGCGATGTTGGGAAGAGAACCATTGTTGTTCGGCTAGGTCGCCAACGCGCTGCAAAGGGATATGTAATACTCATGGCATCCGTATACCTTTCAATACTAATCCCTATTGCAATCTCTCTCACTAATTGGTACAATATCCTTGGGTTAGCAACAATTCCTGCTGCAATTATGGGATCACAATATGCATTAAGACATTATGATCACTCACTTCAATTAATTCCTGCATATGCATCTACTGTGTTCAACCATCTTTTCACAGGGCTCTTCCTTGCTCTCTCGTATTTACTGATAGGGTTTGAAAGCTCGCCACTCTACATTTTAGTTTCGGGCTTTGTATGTTTATGTGTATCCTTGTTGTTCTACATAATGACTAAGAGAAAAGCAAGAGCTGCTGGAGTCCTTTCAGAATAGTTTATTTTTTTGGATTCTTCCATTTGAAAAATTCAGTCCCTCTCCAGTAGGAAATGGATTTAGGAGTGACTCGGATGGCAATTCTTGAACCAAGTGGATATCCTGTTCCCAAGAAATCAATGTACTTTTCCATGTACTTCAACATGAGTTCCTCAGGAGCAAGTTCCATTTCGATTAGGAATGCTTTGCCCTGAATCATAACTCCTGAATTTCCAGCAGGCGAAACAGGGTCTCGCTGATCAATTGTCACACTGACATTCCTATTTCTTCTGATGTTCAAGACCTTCTTACTCCCTTTTGATGTCACCAAGTATATAGTCTTCGTACTCTTATCCCAAAGGTAAAACATTGCTGTGACATGAGGCTCACAACCTGGTTCTGCTGTGCCCAAGTATGCGAAGAATCCTTCTCGCAAAAGTTTGAGAGCTGCATCGGGAATGGTTGATGACTTTTTGGTGTGGCTTTTTTGGGGTAATGTCAGAGTCATGATATCACGCTCGTAGAGCTGTGGGACGCGCTTCACGCCAATATGTAATCCTCTCAGGTTCTAGGCGCACAATAAGTCTAGAAAGGAATGGCTTGTTCCGCCATGCTGGTGGTAGTTCACGTGCCTGTTCAACATAGTATTTCATGTACTGGGGATATTTCCTTCCAAACAGGTTTCTGACCCTGAGAAGCCATAATCCATACAGGAACATCTTGAATATCCCGAGTAAATTAATCTCTCCAAGAATCATTCCCTTACCTCGCAAGAGTACAGCTCGATTCTTCATTGGATTCTTACTATCACGCATGTCTACCAATACAGCTATCTTGGAGTTCATCTTAATAATGCGATATTTCGCTGAAGCAACTGAAATAGCAAAATATAGGTACTTGCCATCATACACAAAAATTACTGGAGTTACATGTGGTTGGCTATTAGAGCATGCTGAAACATATGCAAACCGCTCATAATGTAGAATACTCTCAACATCAGGCGGAAACCAAGGAACTGTTTCCATAGACATGAGACTTAGTGTCGACAATCCTATAATTCCGACAAGAAAAATCACAAGTCCCAACAATAGAACTGAGGAGCTTAAAGCAAGAGGCAGTAAAAGCACTGCTGATATACCCCAATAAAGGTTAATCATATCAAGATACTTTAGAGTCCTCACTTCTGAGTACGCTGTATACGCCAGCCCCATTCTTTTTCTGGCTGCTGAACTTAAGGATATGGACCTCCAAGCTGTTAAGAGAGCTGTGACGAGGGAAAGTCCCATTCGATAGCTAACATCCCAGGCAAGAACTAGAATCAATATTGTGAGCAATGGGTTTCCAAATCCAGTTCCAAGGAAATAAAGTAGATAGTCAGAGTCATAAATCAGGTATGCGACAACAGCTCCAAAACATGCTAAGCCTCCTACTAGTTCGTATCTTCGTTTCAATAGTAGACGTGCCTTATAATCATGGAGCACTTCTCGCTCTAACTTGTTTGTGGGATCTCTAAGTCTTCTCAGCCAAGGTATCACATATAGACAACCTGCTGACCAGACAACTGTGTAGAGAATGGCAAGAGATCCAAAAATCGCAGCTTCAGCTGCCATCTGGAAATATATGAAAGCAAGAACACCAACAGTTTCAACTAGAAGCAACTGAGCCACAACAGCATATGTAGAGGGTAGCCATTTGAATGGAGGAATGTGGTCTACAATCTCTTCATAGATCCACTTGCGTTGAAACCTATCTTCGAATGTCGACCCAGCATTCATTACTACTAAGAACTACCTATCTCTTATTTGCCTGTCGAAGTGGTCTCTCCTAACTATAGATCTCGTCAAGACCATCCCATGCAAGACCAAGTGCTTGTGCAACTAATACTGCAAGATCTTTCACTGGTTTGCTTGAGCCTGCTTGAGGTAGTTGATCCGCCATGAAGTCAACGCATGAGGGACAACCAGATGCCACCACATCTGCATTTGTTGCTTCGATGTCTTCTACTTTGAGTCTGTTTATTTGAATTGCAAAATCTGCATCAATAGCTCTTAGCACACCACCAGATCCACAACAATAGCAGTTATTCTTGTTATGTGGCAACTCTTCAAAAACAACCCCGGGAAGATATTCGAGTACCTTTCTAGGTTCCTCAAAGAATCCTGAATTACGCCCAGCATCGCAGCCATCATGATATGTTACAGTAATATCAAGGGGCGTATTGAGACCAGTTAATTTCCCACTGTCAAGCAGGTCTGCGAGATATTGATACCCATAAACTATCTCAAAACCATGGTCGATATCAAGGAACTCATGATACTCATGAGCCCACATCTTATAACAACCAGGACAGTTGGTAACAATTTGTTCCACTCCTAACTCTTTGTATTTCTGGATGTTGTGCTCAGCAAGCACTCTTGCACCTTCAAAGTCTCCAGTCATTATCAGTGGTGCACCACAACAGTACTCCTCTTCACCAAGCACTGTGTATTCTTCTCCAACCTTGTCCATTATTAATGTGGAGGCAATAGTAGCTTGAATGGATATTCCTCTGAATGATGATGCACAACCAAAGAAGAATGCTGTTTTTGCTGGTGCCCCCTGCTTGTCCAGTAACTCGTCCTCGTTTGGAGTCCAGTATGACCATCCCTCAATTCTATCCATTTGAGCTTGGCCTTGAATGTTGAAATTCTTCAAGACAGTATCTTTAGCCATTTGCAGTTCTTCTGGCCACATATTGCGTTTTTTAAACTCAGAGCGCATCACCTGATAGATCTTCACAAACGGAATATCAACCTGACAGATCTCTTCACAGCCACCGCAGAGAGTACAACCAAAGATAGCATCTCTAAGACCTTCGAGCCCCTCTGAAGGTCTAATTCGACCTTGCATCAGAGCACGTGTCAATAGCATTTTACCTTTTCCGGAGTAGCTATCTCGACGTTTTACTTTGTATGTAGGACATGCGCCATGTCCAACTTGACAAAAACTGCATTGAGCGCAAGTATAAGCATAGTCTTGGAGGTCATAATCATTCAGTGTTGGAAATTCCATTCTTGCAAATCTCCGCTTGTGACTGACTCATCAGGTGCGTTGCAACACACCTTAAAATCTTTCCAGTTTGACATAGAGCAACTAATTGAAACTGCTGTCATCATTTTGCTCCACAAACTGTATTTGAAAAGTCGGCACGCTAGGTTTTTATCTTACAACTTTCCAAGCCACAAACTGTAAGCGGCTCTGTTCATGAGCTGGAGAGTGGACTCATGGTCCTGAAACCAACACCAAAAGAGAAACTCAAGGAGATTTTTGGAGACCGGCTGATTACACAGAAGCATGAACTGATTTTGTTCGGACAAGATGTTGGTTCTCTTCCAAAACAAGTTGGATGGCTCATGAATACAAAACCAGATGCCATTGTACAACCTCAAACTCCTGAAGAGATTCAAGCACTCTATGGAGTTGCACAAGAATTCAAGGTATCACTAGTTCCTCGGGCTGCAGGGACCTCAGGATATGGAGGAGCAATCCCCCGGAAAGGTGGGGTTGTGGTTGACATGAGACGCATGGATAAAATACTCGAGGTTGACAGAGAAAATCTTACAGTCACTGTTGAGCCTGGCATATCTTGGGCCAACCTACAGTTTGCATTGAACAGAGAGGGATTAGACACACGATGCTATCCATCATCTGGCCTCTCAGCAACTATTGGAGGATGGGTGGCTCAAGGAGGCGACGGCATAGGGTCTCTTAAGTATGGTAACATTAACAAGAATGTCATCAAACTTGAAGTTGTACTTCCAAATGGAAAAATCGTTAATACAAAAGACCTCGATTTATTCTGCGATACAGAGGGAATTCTTGGAATTATCACAAAAGTCACCTTAAAAATTAAACCGCTTACTCCTATGAAGGTGATAGTTTCAAGCTTTGAAGAAAACTACCAGATGGTTCTGGCAATTGAGAAGATACTCGAAGATGGACCACTTCCATTCACTATCAAGTTTGAAGAGTCAAAATACACAGACCTCAAGAAAGCAATCTGGGAGGGCGATAAACCATTCCCGATTCCAGCACATCATGGGTCGTTGATGGTTGTCTATGAGGGTGATGAGGAAGAGATAGCAGAGGGCATTCGAGTAGTCGAAGAAGTCACTGAGATGTACAGGGGAGTTGTCTATGGTGATGATGTTGCAGAACATGAATGGCACGACCGGTATTATCCTATGAAGATCAAGAAGAGAGGTCCAACACTCGTAGTTGGTCAGGCGTTCGCTCCACTTGAGAATCTTGCTGCAATACTTGATGACTTCCAATTTGAGCAAGCATCAGCAAAGGCTGGAATAGATGGTTATGTCAACTCCAAGAATGCGGTCACAATGATGGGCTACTTCCTCGAAGATGAGAGAAGGATGTTCTATATGTTCTCTTGGGCTCAGAGCTTCGTCATTTTCAAGATAGCTCAAAGACATGGAGGACATGTACATTCTACAGGTATCTGGTTTGCCAATTACGCTTCACAGTACTTTGGAAAACAAAGACTTGCCCGGATAAGATCAGCAAAACTACAATGGGACAAGAATGAGATCTCTAATCCTGGAAAGGTTTTTGCCTATTGGTTACCTTTCATTCTCAAAATTGGTAAGTACTTCCTATGGATATTCTATGACTTATTCAGAAATGGGTTTGGTCGCATTGCACCAATTCTCTTGAAATGGTTGCAGAATGTACCACCGCTGAAATGGGTGCTAAGATGGGGTCGAGCCCATAGTCCATGGCCAATGCAGTATGGTATTGGATGTTGCATGGTTGACGGTGCTGCAGGAATTGCTCCCCGTTGGGACTTTGAGAGATTCGGAATGCTACCGCTTTTTGGTCCAAGGCAGACCGACGTTCTGTGGATTTCAGGCTCACTTACAAAGAAGATGGCTCCACGACGTAGGCGTATCTATGAGCAGATGCCAGAGCCCAAGTACGTTATCGCCTTTGGTCAATGCGTTGCTTCTGGAGGGTTGTTTTGGGAAGGATATAGTCTTGCTACGCCACCTGATAAGATAGTTCCTGTGGATGTCTATCTTCCAGGCTGTCCTCCAAAGCCAGCAGACTTTATTCGAGCACATATCATTCTTCAAAACAAGATTCGAGCAGGAACAACTCACTGGCAACGAAAATACGAGAACCAAGATGCAATGGGGATGATGCAATAATGTACATTCGACAAGACAGTGATCCATATTGCATGCTCTTTCTTGGTTTAATCATCCTCACAGCATTCATCTTCAACTTCGTTTATCTTGGATTCTTGATACCGTCAGCCTCTTTTGTGATTGCAGGTTCCTTTACACTAATTGGTGGTATGTCCATCGTCTTGGTCTTCTTCTTGATTGGGTACTTCCGACCAGAGAAAGGTAAAGGTAAGAATCTGATGATGGCTCTCTCAATAACTGTAGGTTTCTTCTTTGTGGTCTTTGTTGATCAGTTTGCACTTGCTGTCCCATCAGCAGGAGATACTATATACCTCTCATTTTGGGGTTTAGGAGGCGCAATTCTCACAGCAGCCGGTTTCGCAATGATGCATAACCAAGAAGAGAGTTATTCCCCAGGCATTATGGACACAGGTGCTCTACACTACGGTCCAGAACCTGAGCCTGAACCAGAGCCAGAAGAAGAAATCAGTGTTGAGCCTGAGGCAGAGTCGGTGGCACCCACAGATACAGCGACGACTGAAGAAACTAATACAAACACTGAACCAGTTTCTGATGCTGAAAAAGAGTAAGATTATCTCTTACTCATGAAGCCAACTGAATGCAGCAAACGCAATTAGAAGTCCTATTGCCATCAATGCGAACAAAATTATTCCAGTTATGAGATCAAGCATTGTGAAGAGGAGATAAACATGAATACCTCCAAGAATTCCTGTGAGCATTGTAAGACCAACTCTACTGGAACGTGTTTTGGCTGAAACGAATCCAAACGCTGATGCTGCGAAGAGAATCCCGCCTAGTACAAGAATCATATTGAAGATTATACTTACTGCACTCGTTTGTGTATTCATGAGTATCCAGAAGTAAGTTCCCAATAGAGCCATACCTATCAAAAGCGCTAGATAATAGAAGAATGTGCCTTCTTCGCCATGAGCCAAATGAATCACCTGTAATCATAGAATTGTTGTATTGAGTTCTTGTTCGCTTCCTCGCGATATATAACTGCTTTGTGTCGTCAAAAAACCCGAAGTGTTTTTATCACGGTACTTTTCCTACCGCGGTAAGTTTCAACATACATGGTTCAACTAAAGCCTATGATGTGGAATGTTAAGAAAGGCAACATTTCACATATTACAGGTTGCAGTTTGGTCA
Source organism: Candidatus Thorarchaeota archaeon SMTZ1-45 (assembly GCA_001563335.1). Classification (GTDB taxonomy): domain Archaea; phylum Asgardarchaeota; class Thorarchaeia; order Thorarchaeales; family Thorarchaeaceae; genus SMTZ1-45. The sequence continues at coordinate 53,799 of LRSL01000007.1, forward strand.
TGGCAAGTGTTAGCATGGAAGGACCTTGATATCAATGAGAACGGAAACTCACGACATGACTCATTTTGTAGGTATCTTCAATAACCGCCGTGTTCCGTTCCGCGTTAACATTGTGGACTCTATAGAAGTAAAATCAGAGGATGGTATTCTAGCATGATGCAGAGTGAAAGATTGTTTGCGCAATTCATCCCCGTCTTAATATGGGCAATATTAGCCATTGTTCTTGTTGTTGTAATGCTGCTAGCATCGTGGGTATTGCGTCCCCACGTGCTACAAAACTCTGAGAAGACTTCTACGTATGAATGTGGTGAAGAACCAGTTGGTCCTGCAAGAATCTCCTATCCATACAACTACTTCATCTATACCGTGCTTTTTGTCGTTGTGGATGTTATGGGCGCTTTTCTCTGGCTTCTTTCATCCTCTAACATACTTTGGGTTGATGCTACTAAGTATACAGTCGTTTGGCAGGTGGCTGTCTTTATCCTAATAATCGTTGGTGGAATCGCCTTTGTCATGAAGATGCTTCCGCAAGCAGCCTTGGATGGGAAAGAAACACTTGAGGTGTATCGAAAGGCGAAGGCTCAGAGGGAACAAGAACAGCATGTTGCAGGAGGTCACTAATCATGCAAGAAAGTACTGCATTAGATCTGTTAGAACCTGGAGAATTCCTATTAATTGCAGGCATTATATTGATTCTTGCATATCTCGCACTTGAGCACAAAGAGATTGTCTATGCTGCATTCTTCTTTGGATTCATGGCATCATTTGTCGCGGGGATTTTTCTTCTGCTTGAAGCACCTTTTATCGCTGGAATGCAGATTGCAGTGTATACAGGAGGTATAAGCGCACTCATTATCTTTGCAGTTCTACTACTACCAAGAGCTCAAGATTCATCTCTAGAAGAGTTCTCATCACCACGAAAGCGCCAAATTGGGCTCATTATGGCCACCCTAGTCATAATACTCTCTGGTGTCCTTGCTTTTATCTTTCCATGGGCAGAGTCCTTTGATGATACTTTCATTGCTATATCAAATGACCTCAATGAACTTGCTCTATGGTTATGGGCTGACAATGGTATCTATGTTCAGATTATTGCCCTGATTATGATTACCTCGCTCGTAGGTGCCATTGCGCTTCTGAAGATGGACAAAGCGGAACAACTCGTTTCTATTCGTGGCGAATTTGGAATTGAAGCTGAGCCAGAACTCCAGGAGCTAGATGTATTAGAGGATGAAGAACCTGACACAGAAGAACATGAGGAGGTTGATGACTAATGGTCCCGCTCTCATGGTATCTTATTCTTGCATTCATGCTAATTGGATTGGGTGGCTACGGTATGATGGTCAAGAGGAATCTCATTAGAATCCTCATTGGAGCTGAAATCATGGGTAATGGTGTCAATATTGCACTTGTAGCCATGTCACTCTATAGTCCAGTATTTACATTCACAGGTCAAGGGCTGATTATCTTGATTATCTCTGTTGCCGCTGCACATACAGCTTTAGCTTTGGTTTTGATGTTGATGTACAACCGACGCTATGATACAGTTGACCTTGGACAACCAATCGTAATGGAGGAACCATAAGATGTCAGACTCGTCTACTATTAATGCTTCTACCTTTGGAAGACTCGTCATCAACAAAATTCCTGAGGTATCATCGAAGCCTCTTGATGGTAACAAGATTGAGCTTGTAGTACCTGCAAGTAGGATTCGTGACGTGGTCACCATTATTGATGAGGAAATCAATGATGCCCTCCCTGAGTCTGTCTTTGGCGTTGATCTTGAGAATGACAATTACGAGCTTATCTACATCTTCTGGTCTCACAACAACCGCTTGCTTGTTCAACTACGAGTATCCTTGCAAGGGGAGAATCCAGAGATTGAGAGCACTTGTGACATCTTTCCTGGTCTTGAATGGCATGAACGAGAGGTCAGAGAGATGTTCGGTGTAAATATCACGAATCATCCTGACCCACGGCTCCTTCTATTGCCTGACGAGTTGGAGGGTGTTTATCCTCTTCGCAAAAGGTTCCAGACAGATCAGAGCAGACTTGAGGAAACAGGAATATCGACTCCAAAACCAAGGGCAACATCGGGAGGTGAAGACAAGTGAGTCCCGACATTCTTGAGGAAGCAATGGAAGTCTGGTTTGGTCCTCAACATGTGTCTGCACATGGTTGGGCAACAAAGTTGACACTCGTGGGTGACTATGTAGTTGAATGTGATCCCAATGCGGGCTACTTCCACCGCTCTGCTGAGAAGGTCCTTGAGTTCAAGAATTTTAGGCAAGGCTCACTGGTGTTGGAACGAATGTGCATGCTCGAGGCATTCTTGGCTGAATACCCGTATATTGCTGCAGTTGAGAAGATTTCTGAGGTTGAAGTTCCTGAGCGTGCGAAAGTCATGAGAACCATCATGATGGAGCTTTCACGTCTTCACAGTATCCAATTCTGGTGGGGCCAGTTCAATGCTGAGCTTGGTTTCTTCACAATGGCTCTATGGCCATGGGTGGACCGAGAGTATACACTTGACGCTTTTGAAGAATTAACAGGTTCACGACACACAGTTTCATACTCAACACCTGGTGGCGTGAAGTATGATTTCTCTGACAAATTTATGAAACAACTAAACCGTGCAGTAGAGCGTTTTGAGGATAGACTACCCAAATTTAGAGACATGCAAATGGGAAGCCCAACCTTTAGGGCAAGAACTGAAAATATTGGTCTATATGATGTAAAACAGGGTCTCAAGTGGGGTCTGAGTGGTCCACCAATCAAGGCATGCGGAGTTCCCATGGACTTACGAAAGGATGACCCAGATTCGAATCTAGCTTATGACATGGTTGACTGGGAGGTTCCTATCACAGAGAACCCTGAGCATCCAAGCCAGAGTGATGCGCTCGATCGTATGGAACAACGATTCAAGGAAGCTGAGGTTGCTGTTGAGATCATTAAGCAGTTGATTCCTCAAATACCAGAGGGTGACATTATAGACCCTAAGGCTCGGGCAAAGACTAACAGACTCCCTGAAGGAGAGGCTTATGGTCGAGTAGAAGGGACGCGTGGTATAACATCACTGTGGCTTAAGACACAAGATAAAGCACAGACAGCATACCGCGCAAAGATTCGAGGTCCATGTATTGCTTCCTATTATGCGTTGAAGGACTTAGTGCCTGGTTCGAAATTTGCAGACTTCATTGTGATATTTGGAAGCTTGGACCCATATCCAGGGTGGTGGGATCGCTGATGGGAGGTGTCATGTTGCAGTTCGATTTCTTTGCTTGGCTTGCTGGCATTCCACAATGGCTTGAAGGTGTGTTCTACTGGATTTGGGGAATAATCAAGGGTGTCCTTCTCTGGATTTGGGCTTTCATTCAGCATTTGTGGATTACCATTTTTGATCCAATTAATTTCATGTTCCTCTTCCGCGCAGTCTTGTTTCCAGGTCTTATTTTCGTGGTTATGGCTCTAATATGGGCTGTTTGGTTCACTAGGAAATTGTGGGGTCGCATCCAAGACAGACGCGGTCCTGTCCACCTGGGCAAGTATGGAGGTCTCCAACTATTTGCAGATGCTATCAAGCTAATTGCAAAAGAGAGCATCATCCCAGATAATGCAAAACGTTGGATGTTCAGGTTTCTCCCTGGACTCCTTCTAGTTATTGTACTCTTACCATTCTGCTTTATTCCATGGGACTTCGATTATTGGTATATCGCAGATCTTTCGGTAAGCCTTGTATTAGTCTTTGCTTTCCTGACTGCTGTACCCGTCATCGCACTTCTTGCTGGTTGGGTCAGTGGTTCGAAGTACTCTCTCATTGGTGGCTTTAGAGCTGCCAACAATCAGTTTGCAGCCGAGATTCCAATGATCATCTCGACGATTGGTCCAGCCTTACTCGCAGGGTCTCTCAGCCTGATGGGGATTGCTCAAGCTCAGCAATCAGTCTGGTTTGCAGCTTTACTACCAATCAACCTGGCTACTTTCTTGGTTGCTGCAATCGCATCCGTAGGAATCTTTCCCTTCGATGCACCTGTTGCAGATTCTGAGATTATCTTTGGATGGAGGACAGAGTTCACTGGTATCTATTTCACACTCACATATTTCGCTGAGTTTGCAGAACAGATGCTATATTCAGCATTGATTGTTGCTCTGTTCTTAGGCGGACCAGTTGGTCTTCCATTCCTACCAGGTGCAGTGAACTTCATTATCAAGTTCATTATCACATTCTTCTTCTTTGTGTTGGTTAGTTCTTCATTCCAGCGACTCAGACAAGACCAGATAGTCCACTACTGCTGGAAGTATTTGTTACCACTTGCGCTCTTGAACGTCATAATCGCAATGCTTGCGATAGTCTATCTTCCAGGACTGGCTGCATTGCTACCCATGGGAGGTGGATAAACTATGGGATTCTTCAGTGTATTAGGTGATTGCTTCCAGATTCTGAAACATACATTCAGACAAGTCTTCAAGAGACCGTTCACATACTTCTTCCCATTTGAGGATAGAATCTACCCTGAGCGAACAAGAGGTAGGCACATCCATGTTCGCAAGAACTGCACAGCGTGTGCACAATGTGTACGCGCATGTCCTGTCGTAGCAATCAGGATGGACAAAGAAGACAAGATGTACGAGAAGGATTGTGCCTTATACTTCGACTACACAAGATGCATCTTCTGTGGGCTTTGCACTCAGGCTTGCAGGTTCGAGGCACTGTTTCACACTCCAGTCGTTGATTTGAGTGAAGGAGACCGTGAGGATCTCATCTATGGACCTGACAAGATTGAAACACTTGACAGAGACCCTCTAGAGTGGCGTGGAAGGAGGTTCCGGTGAATGCAAATCACAGAACTTCCCTTTGCAGCTCTCTCTTTGGCAGTGCTCTTCTTCGGAGGACTCCTTATCTATGTCTTCAAGGGCAGTCTGGATAAAACAGCTGGAAGAGTCGCGGTTGGATTCTCAGGAATCGCTTCCCTCTTGATGGTGTATCCTTTCTATCAGGTGGTAACAGGAGCTCTACCGGAGTATACGGAGTTTGCCACTTGGTCCGGACTTCTGGAGCAGTTCGGTCTCAGGCTTGATGGCATTGCTTTTCCAATCACATTTGCAGTGGTCGTGCTTGGATTTCTCTCAGTCGTCTATGCTGTTGGTTATACAGAGCATAGCGAGAATAGGGCTACCTTCTTTGCCAACCAGCTCTTCTTCCTGATGGGCATGCAGTGGGTGACCTTGGCAACTAATTTGATCGAATTCTTCATTGCGTGGGAATTGATGCTAGTACCAGCATACTTCCTTATTCTGTTCTGGGGGTTGCCTGAAACTCGAAAACGGACTGCTTTGAAGTTCTGGCTTTATACGCAATCTGGTGCTGTCTGTATCCTGGTTGGTTTTGGCATTCTCTACTCATTGACAGGTTTCTTTGACTTGGCATCATTGCAGGGAGCTGTTGACTTGCTTGATCTCCACGAAGTGCTCCCAGGATTGGGAATAGACATTGGCGCTATTCTGAGGGTTGTATTCATCCTTCTCGGAGCAGGATTCTTGGTTAAGATGGCGGTCTTTCCCATCCACTGGTGGCTCCCACCTGTTCATGCTGAGGCACCCACACCAATCTCAGTACTTCTTTCAGGTGCCATGATTGAGACTGGTGCTTATGCCTTGATGCGGTTTGGTAGCATTACACTCTGGGATGCAGCATACGCGCTGTCATTCTTTGTTGCTGCATTAGGAGTCATAACCATGTTCTATGGTGGATTCATGGCTCTAGCCCAGATTGACATCAAGAGACTCTTAGCATACTCGTCGGTTTCACAGATGGGCTATGTTCTTTTTGCCCTTGGTACATACTCACCCATGGGCTTCGAAGGAGGTATGTTCCATCTCATCAACCATGCCTTCTCCAAAGGATTGTTGTTCATGACCGCAGGTGCAGTCATACATCAGACTGGTCTTCGTGACATAACGAAGATGGGCGGTCTCTCAAACAAGATGCCAATCACTGCATTTGCTGCTGCAATTGGCATGATGAGCATTGCTGGCAGTCCTCCTCTCTCTGGCTTTGCAAGTGAGTGGATGATGTTCCTTGGTGGATTCCAGAGGGCTGTTTGGCCTGGCTCTAATCTAGCTTTCCTCATTCTAACAATATTTGCAGTTTCAAGTTCAATTCTCAGTGCAGGATATATGCTGCGTTTCTTCTGGAAGGTCTTTCTCGGCTCTCACCCTGATGAGCTCGAAGACGTGAAAGAGAGTTCCAATTCTATGACAATCCCTATGATCATACTTGGAATCCTCATAGTGATCTTTGGAATATTCCCAGGACTGGCACTGGATGTCATTGTCCCGGCGATAACGAACCTAGTACCGTGGGACCAGCTCGGTCTAATTCTCCCATGAGGTGACACAGATGCTATTCGGACTACCCTATTATCTAATCCTCGTCATTCCCTTGGGCGGCGCATTATTAATTCCACTAGTTGGAAGGTTTAGTGAAAAAGCAAGAGACTGGACACCAGCATTCTTCATGGGTATTGCAATGATCCTATGTTGGTCACTTCTTCCTGATATCGGAACGACCGAGAACACCAGCTGGATGTGGATCGCTCAGCTTGGTCTTGAGTTCAGCGTCCTGCTTGATCCACTTTCCGTCATCATGGCTATTCTTGCTAGCACACTCTGTTTCCTCATCTATGTCTATAGCACAGAGTACATGGCTCATGATGAAGACCGTATGCGCTTCCACTTCCTAATGCTCACCTTCGGAGGTGGAATGCTCACACTTGTTCTGAGCAACAACCTGCTGATTGGGTTTATCGGATGGGAGATAATGGGCTTCTGTTCCTACGGTCTCATCGGTTTCTGGAACGATAAGAGGAATCCACCTGAAAAAGATCCAACTGGCTATGAGCAGACCAATCCCTTACTCCAGTGGGAGACCGAGGGCAACTACAACAGCTACTGCGGCACAAAGGCATTCATCGTCACAAGAATTGGTGATGCCTTCATGCTGGGTGGTATCCTGTTGTTGTTCGTGTTCACTCAGACATTCATGTTCTCTGAGATGGCTGACCCAGCAGCCTCTAACCATTGGTGGGAAAATATGTCTAATGTAGGCTTGCTGATT
>LRSL01000008.1 GCA_001563335.1 Candidatus Thorarchaeota archaeon SMTZ1-45
GCATCTCCAAACCATAGAGATCCATGAAGAACTCAAACCATGATATCTGTCTAACCATGACACCAGGGAAGAATGTCATGGTTTCATCAACACTGAATGAAACCATTGAAAATCCAACACCTGATGCCGCGAGAATATCATACAGATTCAGGTCAAGACCCATGCTCTGAAGGACCATTGACAAAGCAGATGGGAAACAGAACCCATTGACCTCCTGCCAGACATAGGGAACATCAGTGATTTCTCCACTTGCTGACAAATCAAACTGATAAACTGGAGATTCTACAGCCTTAGTACCAATTGGTATCACTGGAATGGAAATCATAATGATGAGGAGGATGGACGCAGATAGTCTAACTGATTTCATGAGTTCAGGCAACCTCCATTACGTTCAACCGAATCATCCCAATCATTAGAATCACCAGACCTATGATCGGTGTTGGGATACTAGAAATGATCATGGCATAACCAAAGAGACCCTGTCTTATCGCGATCAGCACGCCCGGTATAATCGACACAATTAAACAGATTATCATGACAACTATAGTGCTAATTTGATTAATAACAAACGCACCACTTGATGTATCCTCATATGATGGGTTAATAGAGGTTATTCCTACACCCACGAAGATTCCACCTAACACAATGGAATAGACAAATCCACAGACGATCAAGATATCTGCTAGTGGAAAGCTGAGCAAGATTCCTGAGAAGATTGCTGGGATGAGGGCATAAGGTATTCCCACAATCATGTAGGAGAGCACCCTCGCAACAATGAATTTTGGTACTCCTCTTGGAGTACTTTTCAGAATCCAGAGTTGATCACGACTATCAAGAAGCCCAACCCCTCCGAAGATGAATCCTGAGAAAATGCCCAGCATCATGCCAATCATCAGTGATGTCATGACTGGTACAAACACCGGATCATCAACTATCGTAGCAAATGGGCCAAAGCCAATCAGCAACGGAACGAGAATACCTAGAAATAGTCCGTATGACACTTTAGCAATGTTCTGCAATTTTCGGGTGAAATCCTTGAACGATGTGACTACAATCGTTCCGAAACTTCTTCCGAATACCTTGCGGACTCCCCTAATGAAGAAACCCTCTGGTCCTGCTCGCGCAACCTTCTGACTCCCTGGGCTTGCACCATATGCAAATAACCTATCTGCACTTTTGAATCCTAGAACCAAAACAAGTATAGAAAAGATACCCAATAAAACCATATCAACGATCGGACTAACTGCAAACCAATAAAGCTCTAGATTCAGTATAGATGAGGGTCTCAGAGATCCTGTATACATGGCTATCCATGTCAGGATGTCCGCAGACCAAGTTGAAGGGAGAATCATTGACACATTTAGATTGAGGAGTGATACGATACTGTTCATCCAATACATTGATCCCATTGCGGGTATTGCAACAAGAGGAGCAAGTGCCCAACTCAATGCCTTTCCAATGTCATCCCCTCGAGGTGATGAACCAATCTTTGCATGAATTGCTGTACTGAACACTGTCGATAGCCAGATTGTGACTATAGCAAACAAGAAAATTACTAGGTACATCAAGAGCTGTCCAATTATTGATACATTATACGCATAGACAAAGGGTGAGACTGCAATTGGTCCCAAAGCAATGACAATAATGCCATAAACTGGAATCCTCCCAACAAATGTTCCAAAGAGGAGGTCTCTCGTCTTTACATTATTACTAAAGAGTATCTCCCATTGTCCAATCTTGACATTTTCAAGACTATTTGAAATTGGAACTATAAGTATAAACATCCAAAGGACCATCATAATCGTTCTAAGTAGTCCTGGGAAGGATGTAGCTAGCATTATTTCAAAAACTGCACCCGCCCGTGAAAAGAAGTATCCGAGTATAGTAGGAATGAGGAAGATTCCAAACGCCAACGCAAGACCAATAACTAATGGATACAATATCTTCCGAGACCTATGGAGTTTGGATGTTCGAACGAGAAACTCCGCTTTCGCAATAGCCCACCAGACCCGGCCCAACTCACTGCCTCCAGCTTAGGAGGGTTTCGCGATCAATCTCTCCACCTACTATCTTGAGGTAAGCATCCTCGAGATCCCTTCCCCCCATCTGCTCAATGATTTCGTTGGGTGCGCCAAGGGTTGTAAGGATGCCCTGATTCAGGATTCCGATGACCTCACAAACATCCTCTGCAAAATCAGTCATGTGTGTACAAATGAAGAAGGTGGTATCAGTTTCCTTCGCCATTGCAAGGATTATCTCTTTCACAAGAACACTTGCCGCAGGATCCAACCTGGATGTTGGTTCATCGAGAAATACAAGCGCTGGTTCATGAAGCACGGTTGATGCAACCAATACCTTCTGTTTCATTCCACTACTATAACTCTCTAAGAGGTCGTTCTGTCTACCCTCAAGACCCAGAATTCCTAAGAGACTATCAATCCGTCTGTGGAGTGATTCTCCACTCAAGTTGTTAAGAGCTCCTATGAACTCAAGAAACTCGACAGCTGACAACTTAGAATAAAGCCCAGGTGATTCGGGCAATAGACCAGTCACACTTTTTATCGCATTCCGTTCGGTGTGTACGTTGTATCCACAGACTGTTGCATTACCAGCAGTTGGTTTTAACAGTCCAGAAAGGATTCTCACGGTCGTTGTCTTCCCTGCCCCATTTGGACCGAGATAGCCAAAGACACTACCCTTCCGTACAACAAGATTGAGATCTTTCAACGCTACAACAGGACCAAAATTCTTCGAAAGGCCCTGCGTCTGAATATGAATACCATTAGACACATATCTAACCCCAGTGGTTCTCCATGAATCACTCTTTCTTGAAAGGTTATAAGTAATTAAATCAGCGCAATGAATTTTGACAAAAACTCATTCACATCATCATGTTAGTTCTCTATTCTAGAAATCCTAGCTGTCCCAATATAGAGAATTACTGGTCCAACAATGAAAATTGGTTGAATAGGTGCGCTGAGAAGTTTGCGCCCAAGACTTTAAGATTTAAATCAATACACTTGGTGCAGGAGATTTTAATTTGAAGCAAGTCATCAGCAAGTGTGGCAATATATGTTCTAGTTGTCCTTGGGGAGTATGGATTCGAAAGAACCAGAGTCCTGATGAATGGGAGTCATTTGTTCGAGATGTGAAAAAATATCTAGGATATACACCGACGAAAAATCCCTGTCATGGCTGTCAGACTCCCACTGAAAATCTTGCAAAAGATGTTGGAGTACATAATTTTCTACGAGGTTGTTCTGCCCGAAAGTGTGCATTCCATAACAACTTCAAAAACTGTGCTTACTGTTCTATATACCCCTGTGATAAAATCAAGGTAATGAATCTCAATAATAGTCGGAAAGATGTCGAACAGCGTATTGGGGAACCTCTTCCTGATGACAAATACCTGGCATATGTTCATATCTTTGAAGGAAAGAAAACACTTGACAAGATCCGATCAGGTCTTCAACCTGATCAGATTCATGCAGTCAAAAAGATAGACCTGAAACCACCCTCAATCGTTCCCTTTCCAGAAGTAAAGATGACGACTAAGACCTCATCGTACAAATCACTTCATGATATACTCTCACGAATAATTACTTCTGACCTTGGACTGATTAATACTGATACACTAGCTGTTCAAGATTTGCTTACGAGTCGTCGTAGAGTTCTCCTCAAACTCCTATGGATAGTTGCAAAGCATGGAATTGTAGAAGGTTCAAGATTATCAACTGACTCGATAACAATAAATAAACAAAAGAAGGGTACATCAGGTTTTCCAACAACAGAGTCTGGCTGGAGAAGATGGGTGGAGATTTTGGAGCAGGTTGGGATTAAAGGTGACATGGAGCTTGCTCCTCTCGATAAAGATGAACTAATCAGCCCAATAGGATGGTTAAGAGATAGGATTTCTGGATCAAATAATCCTGCTTGGTATCTGAAGATTGCACTTGATGAAGCATATGGTGGATCTAATGTTTTGAAAGACCTAGTTTCCTATGTAGAACTTCTCGATGGTGAATTTAGTACGCGTGCATTCACAAAATTCTCTAGAGCTGACATGAGTTTCTTAAAAGCCAAATAATAAATTAGAGGAGAGAAGCTACTGCACTCTCTCCTTCCAACAAACAAAGAATTGTTTACAGATTCCAATTGTATCGAAGAGTCAAATCAACATCTACTGTCCAAACACTTGTCTTTGAACTAGCTTCAAACCAGATTACCCAGACATAGGTCGAAGCATAGTTTTGGAGATTGAAGAAACCTGTTGCAGTGTCGTAATAATCTCCTTGCTCAACAAGGTATGAATCAAGGCCTGCCCAAGTTGGAATCGAATCAAATGTCGTTTGGTCTATTTCGTATATTGCAAAGTGTATTGTTACTGTAACGACATCCACACCTGTGTCATCAACACTAATATCGAAGTAGACATCTGGCGGTGTTGTTGTCTGTGTTTCAGAGCTGTAAACATCAAACTCATCATAATAGAAAGTTGAGAAAAGATCAACATCGATATTGTTGAAGCTTCCGAGAGACCTTTCAGAATAGGATGGTTCACCATTACCCCAATTAAAGAAGCTCCAGAAGCTACCAACGAAGACAATGGCAATGATAATAATTCCAATAATGAAAATGACACAAATTATCGCGCCCCATTTACAACAGTCTGATGACGTTGATTTTTTTGGAGCTTGCTGATATGGTTCAGGACCTGGCATAGGGATTTCAGTCATGGTTATCCACTCAAGAAATGATACTTCTGCTGCTTATTTTAATTTCTCCGAGATATAGACATCAATCACTTCGATGGTTATAATTAAATTCAATCTAGCTCTTCAAGGTTTTTATGTCAAGAAAAATAGTGGAACGAATCTTTGAGGAACTCCAAAAGCTTGGTAAGAGAGAGAGAAAGGAAAAGATTGCTGAATATTTGAAGACATCATTGTTGGATTTTATTGGAGTCGAACTTCCAGACATCCATAGGACAGTAAAACAAAATATCAAAGGACTAAAAATGGAAGAACTTCCTGAGGTCATGAAGGGTCTTTGGGCAATTGAAACATTCGAGTCCCGGATAGCAGCTATTGATGTTTTGAAAGATTACGCAAAGAAAGGTTCTGTCGCAATAGCTTTGGATCTTGCTGACAAGTGGATTGATGATGCAGACACATGGGGCATTGTTGATCCACTATGTTCACCTACAATTGGTTCGATGTTACTGCGTGACTCTAAAGTAGAAGAAACTTTGAGATTTTGGCGAGAATCTGATAACTTTTGGAGAAGGCGAGCCTCCGTTCTACCATTTCTCTATCTTACGCTGAAGACCCAATACAAACCTGAGTTCAATGATAAAATCCTTGAGGCTGTGTCTCCTCATATTTCCGATGAAGAATTCTTTGTTGGAAAAGCTGCTGGTTGGGTGCTTCGAGAACTCAGTAAAAGAGACCCTAGTATAGTAAGGAAGTATTTTGACAAGAACCGAGAGAGAATGACAAAACTTGTGATAAGAGAGGGGTCAAAAAAACTCTGAATCATAAACCTCTCAAGTGTTCTAGGATTCTGTTCTTCGCTGATTTCGGAGTGACATTATTGACTGAGATTTCCTCCACATTGTGAAACTCTCTAAACTTATGAATTCCTTTTGCCAGCCTATCTAAACCTGTTCTCTCCTTCCAAAAATCATCTTCAAGATACAATGAGATTAACTCAAGTCGATTTTCATTTCGGTATACTTTCGCATCTGCCCTGGCAACTATATTAGATCCATCGAGAATAGGAAGAACATGATATCCATATTTTCGCTTGTCTGGAGGAACATAAGATTCCAGTTTGTAATCAAATTCCCAAATTTTGAGAGGGTAATGTCGCTCCCGGATGATATTATCAAATGGACTAAGAAATTTGACTGGATCTTCAGACAGATTTGCTTCCATCCTCTCCAAACTCTTAACCTTCTTACTCAACATGTAATAATGTTCTTTGATGCCATCAATCTTCACTTGCTCCAAATTTCCCTCTCTAACAAGTGTATCCAGATGGCCTTCAATTGCAGATTTCTGATTATTCCATAGATACTCAGCTGGCCATCGTCCCAGATATGACCGGATGTCCAGAAAATTTCCCAATCCCAGAGAACCGAGAGTGGTTTCCACTACGAACCTAGCAAGCTCAGAGGTTTCCATTGGAGTTGAGTCGATATGAGATGGAAGTACCCTCTCTGTCAAATCATAGAACTTCTGAAAATTTGTCCTAAATGCTATCATAATCTGTCCTGTGTAATGGAGATACTGCATCGACCTGCTCTCTAGAGACCCTCCCCACCCAAGATTCTCTCCTTTGAAATCTGAACTAGAAGTCAGTCCGTTCTTTTTGATATACTTGTAGACTTCCTGAATAGTTACTTTCATTTTCTCCCCGAATCTCTCATAGTATCCTTTTGTTGATGATCTATTGTGTTCCATTTTTCTCGCATAGAAAGGATAGGTTTCAATAGGAACCAAACACAATGAATGTGACCAGTATTCGAAGAGCTTGCTTTTCTTCAGATCTTTCCATACGTCGCCTTCTCTATATTGTTCATATCTGTTGAAAGTAGTCAGGTTATGACTTCTTGATACTACAGACATTGTATCGATTTGTATACTATGAATCCTCTTGGCTACATTCATAACTGACCTTGAAGGCTTCTGCGTTCGAAGTCCTTGAACATCCAGAATGAATCTTCTTGCTATATTGGAAGAAATTTCTATCATAGCAAACTTCTCACGGTGTTTTTCCTTTATTAAATGAACACAAATCCTCGATCGAATTTCTCCTTCAAGCTAGATCTCATTTCTACTTTCATATTCCTTGAAACCTTCTTAGTAAATGAATACGCCTTCTCAAGGTATTCACATCAATAATCCACTAAAGATACGAGATATAGCAGATGATGTGAGAGAGGTAATACTAGTTTCACATCTAAAAATGATTTGAAATCGTCAAATTACTCTTCAAGAAGACTCCTAAGAATATCTTCTCAGGTGGACTAGATATGTGCACATATTTTCCAGAAGCGTTTTTAAAACCGATATGATGCGCTATTCACGAATTGTTGCTATCTCGAGGAGTTCAGGTGTAGGTTCTCCTCTCATGTTCTTTAGTAGACTTGTTGAAGCTCCCCGCTTTTTGAGCTCACGTTCCAATCTATCTATGCAGACTGTGATATTGATTTGAGCGTTCTTCAAAGTAACAATGCTGAGACGTAGCTCATCATCTGTGCATGAGGACATCTTACGTGGGATGCAACATTTGAATGAGATTTTCCGTTCTTTGTCTTCATCAGTGTTCAATGGCTCTTACACCTCTGGACATTGATAATGTCCAATTATAATCAGTACTTTTGGATTAATTAGGTTATCTTTTCAAAAGGTAAGGTTTGAAACTTCAAGATATACAAATGGACACACATTGAACCTCTTGATATACATAAATGTTACATTTTGAAAATGGCAGGCTGTGTTTGAAGCTTCTTCTTGATGCATTATACAAAACCTTTCAATCTAAAAGTCCTTTATTCAGAGATCTCTTGTTTACATTTTCGTTTGTCCAATAATCTATCAAACTTAATTTCCTACTTCCGAGTATCTACTACCCCCAATGAATATTTCATTAGCACAATTTCTGCATTTCAACCAGATATTGTCTCTAGCTGATTCGAATGATATCAAAACCTTGCAGTGTGGACATTCGAGTTTGTATTCCCTAAGTTCTCCAGCAGGAGCATATTGAGCAAAGTCTAAATGAAATAAATTCCAGAGAATCTCCATCATTTCTCCTTGAGAGAACACATCTAGAATGAACTCACTTATTTGATCCAATTCCTTCGAAGACACATCTCGATTCTCCAGGGCGCTTAAGATCAGGTCTGTTGTTTGTTTGTCCGCTTTGAATTTCATTGTGGCATATGAAATCCCCTCTTTTTCGAAAATACATTCAATAAAAAGACCATTTGGAAATTCATAGGATCGGTTTATGTGCCCGTCATAAGGGTCATAATACTCCTTCGCAATGCATTTCTCAATCTTCATTTTTTTCCATAAGTATACGAGAGTTTCTGCTTGCCAATCCTCCATCGTGTTCAAGGCTCCCCTCAAATTCTA
Source organism: Candidatus Thorarchaeota archaeon SMTZ1-45 (assembly GCA_001563335.1). Lineage (GTDB taxonomy): Archaea > Asgardarchaeota > Thorarchaeia > Thorarchaeales > Thorarchaeaceae > SMTZ1-45. Next base: position 8,145 of record LRSL01000008.1, read on the forward strand.
AATTAGATTGAAAGAATATAATCTTAATTCACTGTTTTAAGAATAGGAGTTATCTTATTGCCATTCCAATCTTTCGCAATCCCATTCTCTCAGAGTTCTGCTTAACTCACCAATATGCCACATGCTATGCCGCATTGTATAGAGAAACTTGGCTAATCGAGATGGTTGCCATTTTGAAAAGCCATCGGTTTCAAACATATCATCATCTGTAAATGTCCTCAGTTTGTTTCTGAGTTTCATCTTTGTTTCCTCTAGGTATGCTATCATATCATCCTTCTTGATTCGTGATGCAGTTATTTGCGGACTTTCTTTTCTCCAATCGATTCCACCAATTCTTCCTCCCCATTTCATAACTTCTGGTTCGTCAGAACTATAGAATTCTACTGTTTGGATGATGTGAAAGATTCTTTCTGAGAAATACCAAATATTTTGCCCCTTTACTTCAGCCCATGGTTTATCAATTACCTCTATACCCACATCCCATTTATCATCTGGAACATTCTCTATGGATTGACGCAACATCAACCAACTAGATTCGAATTGCTCTATTAGCTGCTCTATTATTCGCTTCTCACTACTCAATTCTCATACCTCGCAAATAATCTCAGAGTGAAATTCAAGGTTCTATATGTTCTCCTTTTTGAAAAATAGTTGGAATCCTATCTAGAATCGACTTCTCCTTTTGGGATATGGTGTGAAGTGCTTTCTTTGTTTGGTGCTGAACCATTCAGTTGAAGCATCAATATTCCTTAATGACCGAAGAATATCAAATGAAACCCAACGACTAACCTCTGGGTGTGAAGAGTATTCCCAGAGTCCATACTGACCTTGCTGTTCTAGAATCCATTTCACAAGCTCATCAACTCTAGGGTCTTCTCGATTAGCACCTACCCTTGAACAGATGTCTAGAACTAATGATGGATCGAATTTAGCATGATATGTGAGACCACCTCGATGTGGCTCTACACCAATATATCTGGCGACATTGAATCCAAGATTGTTGCGGTCTCTTGTTTCTCTTCCAAGAAGATGGTCTAACGCTTCTCGTGCTTCAGTGCTATTGTTACGTTTTGGATGATATGCGAAACAAAGCAGCGACTGAGTTGTATTGGTCCTGCAACCCCATTGAGAGTATGGCAGTCTTCTGTATCCTGCAATTCCAACAAAGACATCTTTGACCTTCCCTGCGGGCCATGTTCCATCTTCAAGGCGTACATTCAATAACCACTCAAACGCCCGCTCTGAACGAGAATCTTCCCCATATCCACACATCACTAATCCAAGAAGAGGAATTGAAGTTTGAACTGGAGACATAGTATACGGTCCTCGAGTATACTCATAATCAGCAACACGCTCAGGTAAAGGCCAAGAACCATCCTTCCTCTGTTTGGAAAAGATGTACTCTACTCCCCTTTTTATAGCTGGATGGTCATTGTTTAGTCCCAAATACCCTAAACGCATAAGGGCTGCAGTTGTGGCTCGAATTGCCCCACCAATAGTATATCCTGCTTGATCTAGTTCTCTCCATTTTCCGCTCTCTTTCTGTAGATTGAGTAGTGATGTGATAATTGGATCTTCTTCTCTGAGTTTCACAAGTTCTTTTGCCTCGTTATCATCTGAATTACGACCAAGTAGCTCAGTCAACACCAAATATCGAAGACTTGGAGACCTGTCTGCTAACAAAAGTGGTACCCAAGTCATATTCTTCCCTCCAGGATCCCTTTGATGTATGGGGATGTTGGTGTATCCATTTTGGAGATTTCAATTGGATTGCCTTCTGCAATTACTAGACCACCTTCTGGCCCACCCTTTGGTCCGAGCTCAATTAGCCAATCACATGCAGCTAAAACATGGGGGTGGTGTTCAATCACAAATACACTGTTCCCCTCAGACACCAGCTGATGCAAGACTTGAACTAATCGATTGACATCTTCAAGATGCTGACCTACAGTTGGTTCATCAAGAATGAAGAGCGTCCCTCGTTGTGATTTCTTGGTTAGTTCTTGAGCTATTTTGAGTCTTTGAATCTCACCGCCTGATAGTGTCCAACTTGGCTGTCTAAGGACAAGGTAGTCTAATCCAACATCCAATGCAGGACGAAGTTTGGTTTCAACTCTCTCTTCGTCTTTGAATAGCTCATAGATCTCTTTCAGAGTAAGATTATTCAATTCTGGGAGGGAATAGCCCTTAACCATCACATCCCAAGCTTCAGGGGATCGACCACTTCCAGCACATACTTCACACTCTGTGTAAACTGTCGGTAGGAACCCAAGATCTGTCCGCAACCTCCCAGCTCCCTCGCAGATTGAGCAGGGTTGACTTAACTTCTTCTTGTCAAGATCAAGTGAGATTGCATCCTCGCTTTCAGCGTAAACATCAACAAGGACCCTTAGAATATCTAGCGCTTGACCAGGTGAGCGAATACCCTTTCGACCTTGATCGAGAACTATGACTCTATTGGGTTCATTCCTTATGCTGTCATATTCTTCTGGCTCAGTTTCCTCATATGCTACACTCGTTGTGAATTTCTTGGGGGCTATTGCACGAGCTAGAGTATCAATAAGCAACGTACTCTTCCCAGATCCTGATACTCCGCAAAAACCAACGAGAACACCTAGAGGTATCTCAAGAGTTACATTTTGTAGATTATTGCCTCTTGCTCCAACGATCTTCATCCATGCAATGGGTGTTCTTGGAGATGATGCGAAACTGAACCTTCTATCTCCTTTCAACCACTTTGCAGTTATTGAATCGGTCTTTGCTACAGCAGATGGACTTCCCTTAGCCACAATTCTACCTCCTTCTGTTCCTGCAACTGGACCCATGTCAATCAGCTCATCCGCAGCTTTAATGATTGCTAGATCATGTTCAACAACAATTGGAGTGTTCCCCTCAATCTTGAGCTCCTCAAGAGCATCCAAGAGCCCGTCCACCTCTGAGGGATGCATCCCGCGTGATGGTTCATCTAATAGAATAGTCAGAGAAGTCATACCACTTCCTAACAAGCTGGATAAGATGATTCTCTGTGCTTCCCCTGCTGAAAGCGATAGTGCTGATTGATTTAGATGAACATAACCAAGTCCAACCTGTTCGAGAAATCTTACACGTTTCAATGCAGTTTGCAAATTGTCTTGGGTGAAATATACATCTGAGTCTGGAACCTTGAGCTTTAGGAGAATCTTTCTCAATTCTGAAATTGTACAGTTTTTCAGCTGATGTACATTCTGACCCAAGATTTTGAATGCTAGATAATCTTCCTTAAGACCCGTACCATTACAACATTCGCAGACAATGCGGTTACTGAAAGTCTGACCTACATCCCAATCATTTACAAGTCTATAGAATCCCCACCAAGCTTGCTTACCAGAAACCTTTGTCCTCTTTCCTCTGCGAGTTCCAAGATATGAGAATTCAAGCTTTTCAGAATCTCCATACAGGAAGGCTCTCTTTCCTTCCTCTGAGATGTCCTTCCAAGGTGTTGTTTGAGGATCAAATCCATACTTATTACCAAGAGCTATAAGCAATCCTGCAGCCGCACTAGTTGGCTCACAGAAGTATTTTCCGGGATAATAACCTGGAGAATACATCGCTCCTAGGCATAGTGGTTTTTCAGGTGCAATAATGAGTTTCTCTGGTGCAGGAATGTTCTTTGTTCCAACTCCACTACACTCGCTACAAGCAGCATAATATGTGGTCGCGGAGAAAGCACGGGGACTGACTAAGGGTTTTGTTGTTCCACATTTTGGGCAACTCCACCTTTCATTCCGCTCCATTCGGGTTCCACAATCAAGACATAGTCTTTCTGCGATTGCCGCGTATAGGACATTGATATGATTGGAAATCTCTGTGACAGTTCCTACTTTGGACCGACTTTCATAAACTGCCCACCATCCAGCGCCTCTCCTTCGTCTTGAAGAAATCGCTATTGATACTCCCAGACCACTCACGCTGTCTACTGGGGCTTCGGGTCCTTCACTTGTTCCCTGGCGCTCATATACTGAAAGCGACTCCAAGAACCTTCTCTCTGCCTCTGCTTGCAATACATCTCTAATGAGTGATGATTTGCCTGATCCTGAAATCCCTGTGACCACTGTCAGCTTTGCTTTCTTGATATCTACACTCACCGACTTCAAATTGTTGGCTCTTGCGTTCTTTATAGAAATCCTATCCGCCCGAATGTTTGTCTTCCCAGGTTGTTTTCGAGGTTTTACTTTCTTCTCATTTTCTAGTGCCTGTGCAGTTTGTGATACTTTGACAGCATAGATTCCTGTTGGTGGTCCACAGTATAATACCTCACCACCATCAGGACCTGCTGAGGGACCAAGGTCAATGAGCCAGTCAGCAGATTTTATGATGTCAGTATTATGTTCAATAACTACAATTGTTGCTCCTTCTTTGACAAGTCTATCAAGAACCGAGAGCAGACCAAACAAATCGTATGGATGAAGACCTGTTGAAGGTTCATCTAGAATAAGGAGTTTAGATGATAGTGATTTCTTCCCCAAGTATTTGGCCAATTTTATCCTCTGTGCCTCACCCCCAGAAAGACTCGGAGAGCTCTGACCTAACTTCAGATAACCAAGTCCAATGGTGACAAGCGCATCTAGAATACTCTCTACCGACTTTCTCTTGCTCTCTGAGAGACGTGTATCTTGTGTAAGAATCGAATGGACTTCAGAGATTGATAAGTTGTAGAAATCTGCTATGGATAAATCTCGTTCTTTGAATTTAATCCGAGATTGAAGCACCTCTTCATTATACCTCTGACCATCACAATCTGAACATGTAATCCAAATTGATGGAAGATAACGCATCTTGACTTCAACAGCTCCCATCCCTTGGCATGTGGGACAAGCTCCTTCAGGTCGATTGAACGAGAAGTGTGAAGCCGAGAGACCAGTTTCAGAAGCATAGAGGTCTCTAATGATGTCAGAGAGTTTTGTATACGTACCTGGATTTGACCTGGGATTCTTGCCTATAGGTTTCTGATCGACCATTACTGGTCTGAGCTTCTTTCCCTCAATTGATTTGCATCCAACTGGTTTACCAGTTTCAAGTGTGGGCACAAGTACGTGTTGAACTAGTGTACTCTTCCCAGACCCGCTGACTCCTGTGATTACAGTAAGTCTACTCACTGGCATGTCTACAGAAATCTCTTTCAGATTGTGCTTGGTTGCACCACTAATCCTGATGAACTCATCAGGTTCTGGGTGAGACTTCAGAGTGGGTACATGTTCTCTCAGACTGAAATAGTGACCTGTTTTTGTGTCAGCTTTCCAAAGCCCCTGGGGCGTACCAGTGAAGACAATCTTCCCTCCATTGTCACCTGCTTCTGGTCCTAGATCAATCACTCTGTCTGCATGAGACGCAGCAACTCTGTCATGTTCAACAAAAACAACCGGACCAAGCAGCTTTCTAAATGAAGGCATTAGCTTTGCAACATCTGCTGGGTGTTGTCCAATTGTTGGTTCATCCAATACATGTACAATATCTTCGAGTCTGCTAGTCAAAGAAATTGCTAATCGTACTCTCTGCGATTCTCCTCGAGACAGTGATGGTGAAGACCTGTCCAGTTGAATATATCCAAGTCCAACAGTCATGAGTGCTTCAATTCTTCGGGAAATCTCAGACTTCAACCTCTTTGCAGTCGTAGGGAGTTGGACATTATTGAAGATGTCATGAACTTCTGAAACTGTCAATGTAAGCAACTCTGGAAAGGACCTTCCCTCCCATAGAACATTAGCAGCCATTTGATGTAATCCTGAGTGGTTGCATTTTTCGCAACCTTTGCCCTCACAATGAATACACTTCATCCCAAAATGCTTAGATTCAACATTGCTAAACCAAGTCCCACATTGAGAACATACACTACTCAAAGATAGGTTTCTAGATGTATCATTATAACTAACCAATACAGAGTCAGAACCCAATTCATATGCCTTTCTAATCGAATCCCGAACTTCTGAGGTTCTTGATTTTGAATCAAATCTACCCAATAGAATAGAGATATCATGTGGTTCTTCCGAAATCAGGTCCTTCCTGTCCCATGGAACTCCATCAACTAAAACCCTCTCAGATCCAAATTCATCTACGAGTAGTTCCAAGAGCATTTTGTGGCTCCCTTTCACAGATTGAACGAGAGATGAAGCGACCTCAACTCTTGTCCTTCTCAATTTCTCATTGATAAGCGATATTATCTCATCCTCAGTCAAGACTTGGAGACTTGCGCCACAGGTCACACAGTAACGAATACCAAATCTTGCATAAAGGAGTCTGAAGAAGGGATGCAAACCGGATGCTGATGCAAGCGTTGATAGAGGATTCAAATTGAGAAGGTTCTGTTCCACTGCTATTGTGGGGCCTATGCCTGTGAGAGATCGGACATTGGCTGGAGGCATGCGAACCCTAGAACTGCTTGATCTAAAGACATCCAAAAACCTGCGACGAGCCTCATGATACATCGTATCAAAAACAAGTGATGTCTTTCCCGATCCACTTATGCCTGTCACAACAGTTAGACCATCAGCTATGTCCACATCCACTGATTTGAGATTGTTCTCACGGGCACCTCGGATTCGGATATCCATACCCTCACAGCACTTGAGGTGATAGTTGTTCTTGAGTATATTTCAATCTCTCGGAAACCAAGAGTGTACATCAGAATTAATTGTGACCAGAAACCTATTCATAATCAGTCACAAATGAATTAGTGAGTTTGAAGACCAATGGAAGAAAAGGAATTCGTTGCTTTCATGAAGAAGGAAAGAAAGAGTGATAGCACTATAGCTGCATGCCTTAATGACATTATGGAGTTTGAAACTTATCTTGAACAGAAAGGAACATCTCTAGTCAAAGCTATACCTTCTGACCTAGAGTCATTCGCTCAAGACTACAAAAACAAGAAACGAACATCCAAGCTCATGTGGACCCTCAGTCATTTCTTTGAATTCATTGATAACAAGGAGCTATTATTTACAGCAAGAAAAATCAGAAAGGGCAAGATTAAGGCAACAAGGAAACCTTTCAAGATCAAGGATTTTAGAGGTATAAACTCTGAACATGCAATCAAACTAGCTGAAATTGGTATTGATAATGTTGCTAAGATGCTCGAGGTTGGAAAGACCTCTGAGATGAGACTAAAATTATCCAAGCAAACTGGTCTAAACATCAAGATAATTGAGGAAATTGTGAAGCTCTCTGATCTTGCACGAATACAAGGTCTCAAGGGCATTCGTGCTCGCTTATATTATAATGCAGGCTTTGATTTCTTGGAGAAACTACGTCAGACTTCACCTGAAGAGCTACTTCAAATCACAAGAGAGTTTGTTGAGAGGACTGGCTTTGATGGAATCGCTCCACTGCCAAAAGAAGCAAAAGGAGCGATTGAAGCAGCAAAGAAACTACCAGACATAATTGAATGGTAATCTCTGGAAACATCATTTTGCTGTACTTCTTGCTATGATTGTTAGAACAAGTCCTAGCGCCCAAATTGAGTGCATTATTAGCCATCCCAAAACAAGAAGACCTAACCATCCCACAGACATATAGACCCATAGAATTACCAGAATGAAACTGATTAATCCAAACCCTGCTGCTAGCGCAATGATAAACTTACCAAGTCTTACATGAGAGGTTGTTAGTAACCAACCCCCTAGTATCACTGCATATCCACCAGCCCAAGCAATAAGACCGAGAACAAGCAATACTATATCGATGATGAAATAAAAAGGTGCGAGTGCAGGAATCAAATGTACTGCACCATAGATTAGTAATATCGTTCGTATACCATGATCATATCCCGCTAGAATAAGGAACAACCCTCCAATAATACAGAGTGCAAATGGTGTCTGATTTTTCACAAAGCTCCCTCTTGTAATTTGTCAAAAAACCTCCTTTTTACACCACCGGATATTCTTTGTTGGAAAGAATCATTAAGACCAATCGCTTGCTTTCTTGCCATTTCATGGTGGGAAACTTGATGACACCAAGTCCAAAGGCAATAGCTATAGAAACTCTTGAAATCGCAGAATCGAATTTGCTAAATTCATTCATGGGTGTTCGTCCAGACGAAATCCATGAACAAGCGCATCCCGAGTTCAACTCTATCATATGGATCTTGGGACACTGCTTCACTCATTTCCATTTAGTCCTTTGCAGCAAATGTCAAGAAACTGAAATATTCACTGAGGATATAGCACACTATTTCAGATTTGGTACAACGAAAGAGGAGATTTCAAAGACTGGTCCTCCTATGACATTTGCCAAGCTCATCGACGAGTATCTCAAGATCTCAGCTTCAGGTTTCTCCTATCTTCAATCAATCGATGATGAGGACCTTGAGAAGGTTATATTTCCAGAGTATGGTGAGAATCTATTGCAGAGTATCCAACGAATAGGACTGCATTATATGGGTCATGTAGGACAGATTGTTTTGATTCGCAGGGCTTTGGGAAATCCTGGTGCCACCTTCGTTGGAGGAATTTCTTCAATCGGTCGTTCGAAGATACGAGAAAAATGGGATAAATGGTGGTCTGAGAACAGAAACGATTTTGAGTAATCACTCACTGGTGAGAGAAAGTGAGTGATTGAGATTGTTAGATGATTTTTCGAATCTCTATCAGTAACCTTATTTTGTGTAATGCAATCGTTTTGTTTGTAGTCAAAAGACACAGGAGGACTTCTGACTTCAAACCAAATAACTGCGGGACCAAATGCTTTGGAGTAAACCACCATGCGCGACCAAGATGATGGCAGCAAAATCATGAAAGCTGTTCTCATAGGTGATGGGGCTGTTGGTAAGACAAGCATACGCCGCAATTACCTTGGTGAGGATTTTATTGAGGGGCATCTAGCAACAATAGGTGTAGACCTAGCTACAAAACGGGTTTTGTTTGGGCAAGATATTGTCAAGTTCATAATTTGGGATCTTGCCGGACAACCAACATTTGAGAAAGTCCGAGGACACTACTATAGCGGGTGTAATGGGATACTCTTGGTATACTCAGTAGTTGATAGAGAGTCCTTTGATAATGCTAGTAAATGGTTGGTTGAAGCCTACAAGAATATGGGTCCCTTACCACCTACTGTAATCATTGGGAATAAGATTGACCTTCGACAGAGCCTGGACAAGACTAAATATGTAACGACAGAAGAAGGCGAAGCATTCACAAAGTACTTCATAGAGAAACTTGAGGTTCCTGCAATATTCAGAGAAACCTCAGCAAAGACTGGTGCAAATATCCAAGACACTTTCCAAGAACTTCTACGAATGATGAGTGAGGCTGAAACAAAGAAGGAAAGAGACATTTTCATGGGCTAAGTTTCTAGAAGGCTTCTGTTGCATCATAATTGTTATTAAGCCAGAATTTCATTAACTATTGTTAAAGGACTAGTGAGATTGAGGATCTATAATGAGTAATCCACCAAAACCGATTCACGAGAAGCAGCGAATGTCTATGAAAATAGATGGAATGCATTGTGCTTCTTGTGTGGCAACCATCGAAAAGTCACTTTTGAATGAAGACGGAGTGATATCTGCAACTGTCAGTCTTCTCGAAGAAAAGGCAGTTATTGAATACGACTCCTCACGAGTGGATAGGTCAAAATTAGAGAGAGCTGTTGACTCTACAGGATATCGAGTCAAGAGATCTGCTATGACATTGACCATTTCTGAAGTGGAAAATGAATCCGATTGGGATAAAATCTCGCATGTTTTGTCTGAGCAAAGAGGAGCAATCACAGTCAGAACTTATCCTGACAGGCGTAAACTGCTTCTTGAATATGATGAGGATCTTTTAACATACAAGATAGTCAAGAAGACCCTTCGTGACCTTGGTTTTAAACCTGATGAAGCAGAGGGAATTGAAGGCGACAGAGAATCACTTGCGAGAGAGAAGGAGCGTCAATACTACCTTAGACTCCTCTCTTTCTCTCTGATATTATCAATCCCGGTTGTCTTAATTCACTTTCATGTGCTCAACAGTCTAATTCCTCTTGAAGATATCAGAATCTTGATTATGTTTGCACTTGCAACACCAGTTCAGTTCATTGGTGGCTATCCTTTCTATAAGTCCGCTCTGAAATCTGCAAGACATTTGAAAACAAACATGGATACGCTGATAATGCTAGGTACAAGTGCAGCCTACTTCTACTCAGTAGCTACCACTTTCATTCTCAGTGGCGATTCTTTCTATGATACAGCAGTGTTGCTCATTACTTTCATTCTGCTTGGTCGAACACTTGAAGCCATCGCTAAAGGTCGAACATCCAAGGCAATTCGTAGCCTAATGGATCTTCAAGCTAAAGTGGCAATCGTTGTGAGGAATGGTAAGGAAATCACTCTACCAATAGAAGATGTTGAGGTACACGATATTGTGTTGATTCGCCCTGGAGACCGTGTCCCAGTTGACGGTCAAGTTCTGGAAGGAAAATCGTCTGTTGATGAGTCGATGATTACAGGTGAACCCGTGCCTGTGAATAAGAATGTTGGCGATTCAGTTGTAGGTGGGACGGTCAACAAGAATGGCGTTCTGCGAGTTCGAGCAGAGAAGGTTGGACAAGACACTGTCTTATCTCAAATTGTACGCATGGTTGAGGAAGCGCAGACGAATAAACCACCTATTCAGAGAAAAGCAGATGCTATTGCAGGAGTTTTTACTCCGGTTGTCCTAGTCATTTCACTTGCCACATTTCTCTTCTGGACATTAATAATGGCTATAGAGTGGAATGTTGCTCTCAATTTTACAATTGCTGTTCTTGTTGCAGCATGTCCATGTGCGCTAGGCTTGGCGACTCCAACTGCGATCATGGTTGGAATTGGTAAAGGAGCTCAATATGGTATCTTAATCAAAACTGGAGATGGTCTTGAAACCATACCAATCATTGACACAATTATCTTTGATAAAACTGGTACACTGACAATAGGTCGTCCAACAGTTACAGACATTACAGTTATTGGCGAGCTTTCACAAAATGATGTTCTAGGTCTTATTGCATCAGTTGAAAAGAATAGCGAACATCCACTTGCTGAAGCGATTGTCTATGAAGCGCAAGAAAGAGGCATTGAGATTTCTTCTTCGAAAGATTTCAGATATACCTCTGGAAAAGGTGTTAGTGCTTCAGTCAATGGTGAAATGATTCATGTTGGAAGCAACCAGTTTATGACTGATATGGGCATTGATTTCTCAGAGCATGACAGCCACATCTTGATGCTTCAACAACAAGGCAAGACAACAGTTTATGCTGCTAAAGACGATTCACCTCTTGCAGTCTTGGCGATTTCAGACAAGCTAAAGGCTTCGTCTGTTCAGGCTGTTGATACCTTGAAGCAGCTTGGAATTGATGTCTGGATGATAACAGGTGATAGACTCGAGACCGCGAAGTCAATAGCTTCAACCGTGGGTATTGATCATGTGTTGGCAGAAGTTCTACCCAAAGATAAGGCTGAGCAAGTACAGAAGCTTCAAGAAGAAGGACGCGTCGTAGCCATGGCTGGTGATGGTGTCAACGATGCGATTGCATTAGCACAGGCAGATGTAGGAATTGCTCTTGGTTCTGGAACTGATGTTTCTGTTGAATCGGGCGATATCGTCTTAGTAAAAGATGATCTTCTTGATGTAGTAACTGGAATTCAACTTGGAAAAAGCACCATGACCAAAATTAAGCAGGGCTTCTTCTGGGCATTGATCTACAACATCATTCTGTTACCCATCGCAGCTGGTCTGTTGTATCCATCACTGGGTCTCGCCCTTAGACCGGAGTTTGCAGGTCTGGCAATGGCCCTCTCGAGTGTCAGTGTAGTCACGAATGCTCTAAGTCTGAATCGCTTCAAACCAGAAACTGCTGAAATCATTGATGAAGGAATACCTCCTGCAGCATACCAAGAAGGGGATGTAGCTGTGGACCCTATCTGTATGATGAAGGTAGAGATTGCGACTGCAGACTTATTCAGTGACTATGAGGGTAAAAGATACTACTTCTGCAATCAATACTGCAAGGACACCTTTGAAGCAGACCCTGACCAGTACAAGGAAGAAGACACCAGTCAACCAGAGGTCCAGGAAATTGCGATAGATCCCATCTGCAAGATGGATGTCGTCACAGCAACAGCGACACTTGTCAGTGAGTATGAGGGTAAGAAATACTACTTCTGTAATCCCTACTGCAAAGACACCTTTGACAAGGACCCAGAACGATATAAGAACCAAGACTTCATGGATTAGTGAATGTCAGTCAGTAACAAATCATCAAATATTACTAATCGATTCATATATTATTTTCTCAAAATATCATCTACTATTATTGATAAACCAAGGGATAAAGATACTTAATAGCACCTTCAAACCTCGTTTTCCCCCAAGAATCATGGAGGAGATGAGTTGCTCACACGCATTCAAAAGATGTACTTTGGCATGGCACGCCTTGGTCCAAGTATTTTACTTGATATGCTAGACCTTGCTAGTGCTTTGTTCTATTTCTCAATAATATCACTACCAGCAATGTATACTGGAACAGCAATTGCATTCAGCTATCTCTCAATCATGTTTTCAGAGTTGACTTTTGGTAATCTGAGTGACAGGACTCCCACAAAGCGTTGGGGGCGACGGAAACCATTCATTATGGTAGGGGCTCCTCTTATGGCAATATCATTTCTGTTGGTGTTCAATCCATACCTATTCCTTGCAGAAGGGAATGTCATTGGCATATTCTTCTATGCCACCATAACGATGAGTCTGTTCAAGGTCTTCTATGGTATGACCATGACTCCATATCAATCGTGGATGCCAGAACTCACTGAACCAGAGGAGCGACCTGCAGTTTCCTCCTGGCAAAATGTAGGCAACTTCACAGGATTTGTAATTGGGACATTTGGTACGGTTCTTCTAGCAATTGAATCACCAGAATGGGGTCTCCCGAGCGAGATACTCTATATGATTCTGGGATTTGTTGTGATACAGTTGCTTGGATTCACCCCATCCCTAATTGGACTACATAAAGAAGGTAAATTCATTCCACAACCCAATATCAGAAAAGACCTCAACAGAGCACTGAAAGATCGAGATTTTGTTGGTTGGTTGGTAGCGCAAGGTCTCATATCAGTTGGAATCGCAATGGTTGTGAGAACTACCTTTCCATACATCAATGACTATCTAGTCTTTGGAGTTACAGAGTTTATCATCTTTGGAGTTGAACTCCTATCTGTCGTCTTTGTGTTCTTTGTGATATATCAGTTCACAATTCCAAAGGTAGGAAAACGTTTCACACTGCAACTGGCAATGATGTTGGCCGTTGTATCACTACCATTCACTATGGTAATTACAACATCCAGTGCTGCCTTCATATTGCTAGCATTTACAGGTGCTGGAGTTGCAGGATATTATCTTATGCCTTATATTGTCTATGCTGATTTTGCCCAGAAAGATGAGATAATGACAGGTGAGGGTCGGGCTGGATTCTACACAAGTTTCCCATCAATCCCATTAAATCTAATGCAAGCCTTCTCAGCATTCCTTTGGGGAGTCATCTTTGCTCTTCCAGAGGTCGTTCCTGTCCCTGGTCAAGCGACCTTGGTCACACAAGGGTATCTCTTCTGGGGTCCGATTGCAGCCCTCTTCCTCTTTCTATCTGTCTTAGTACTTTTCAAGGTTGATATTGATCCAGATTTTGAAAGTTTAGAGGCGCAGTATTCCGATGCAAGGAGGGAAATTGACCCATAGCATGTATTCGGAAACTACTTCAGAAGCTTTGGACTTAAATGCAATTCCGGGGTTTAGAGCATATGAGTGTGATTGAGCGTGTTATAGTCAGGTTTGCTGGTCCTGAGGTTCTTGAATGGTGCGTTGTCGAAGATGTTCAAGTCACAGAGCAGATTATCCGACACAAGATTATCAATGATGAAATAATTATTGCAGAGCTAGATGGTCAACCCATTGGTTATCTTCGTCTTGAGTACCTGTGGTCGAATATTCCATATATTGGAATGGTCTTTGTCAATGATGACTATAGAATTGAGGGTATTGGACGAAAGATACTTGCTTTCCTTGAGGACTATCTACGAAGTAGAGGTCATGATGTATTGTATAGTTCATCACAAGTTAATGAACCAGAATCACAAGCTTGGCACCGCTCCGTTGGATTTGTTGAAGCTGGGATTATATCCGGAATTAATGAAGGAGGGATTGGTGAGGTCTTCTTTCGAAAGCCATTGACCTAATTAAGAATTAATATTCTAGAATTTCTCAGCTAGATAAGCTCCAGCTGCATCAAACATCTCAAAGACACCTTCACTTGTTTTTGCAGAAACTTCAAAGATTCTGGCCTTGTATTCAGCTGCGAATTCTTCAGCATCCTCTTGACTGACTCCCATTCCCTCAATTCGTTCATCTATCTTATTTCCAACTAGAAAAATACTGCACCCAGGGACTGCGTTCTGCAATCTGGAAATCCAATCTCGCAATTTGTGAAGTGTAAAGATACGGCTCACATCATAAACTGCAATTCCAAGTTTTGAGCCAATAAAATAATCTGATATGACCTCTTGGAAACGGGGTTGCCCTCCAAGATCCCATATCAACAAAGTGATGTCTGTACCCCGTACACGCACCTTCTTGGTTGCAAAGTTAACTCCTATGGTCATCTTCATTTTTTGATCGAATCTATCTTCTGTGTATCTAACAGCCAAGCTAGTCTTTCCTACACCACCCTCACCCAAGAGTACTGTCTTGAAGACTGGCATCCTGTAACTCAAGCTAATAGCTCCTTTGTCTGTGGTTCTTATCCCCCACATATAGCTTTTTAGTTGATATGTGAAGGCAAACTATTTTGAGTTAAGGCAGATGAAAGATACCCTCTGCTACAAGTCTAATCTTTCCAGAAACATACACTTCTGACATGCTCTCATCCGGGACTCTCGCAATGAGTTTGCTTGGTCTTTTCAACTCATATCCCTGCTCTATATTGAAAGGTTCTCCTAGTTCATGAGATTTCAGGACGTTATACTTCTCCAAGTATGCACCAAGCGGACCTGCCGCACTACCAGTTGCAGGGTCTTCAACAACTCCAACCTCTGGTGCAAACATTCTTGCTTGAACATGTGAATCAGGGAAATTGGTTTCAGTGGAGAAGATCAAGACTTGTTTCGTAGATAGACCCTTTAGATTCTCTCGAAAAACTAATGGAACAGGTGCAGCCTTCTTCAAAGATGCATGAGTCTTAATGGGGACTATGAGGAAGGGAAATCCAGTGGAAACAATTTGCACTGGATGTTCCTGATTAATGTCATCAAGTGTCAGTCCAATTGCCTCTGCAATTTTTTTCACATCATCAATTGGTTTTTCAAAGATTGGTTTCGGTTGGATCATCCTAACGCTATGATCATCAAGGTAATCTACACGAATTGGTCCGACTCCTAGTTCAAGTAGTGTGCTGCTTTTTTCTGAGTCTAGAATCTTCTTATAGCGTATAACAAATGCAGTTCCCAATGTAGGATGTCCAGCAAAAGGAATTTCCGATGCTGGTGTGAATATACGAACCTTTGAAACACATCCCTCAGTTGTTGGTTCAAATAGAAAGGTGGACTCTGAGAAGTTCATTTCCAAAGCCATTCCCTGCATCTCATCCCTAGTGAGGGAACCATTCACTTTTGCGTCCCAATATGTGGCTAATTGATTACCACCAAATGAATATCTCTCGTCAACAAACACACTAGTCTGGACATAGGGAAGATGCCGCATGAGTTAGCAGCAATCAACCCAACTTAAGCAACTTATGGTCTACGTGGGAACTCACAAGGAATCAGCACTTGACCTTGTCAAGCTCACCTTGAGCGATCTTCTTGTCCTCTTCGCCTAAGGTATCAATGATCTTTTGGGCCATCTCTTTGTACTTCTTGCAGTTCCTTTTATCGCCTTTTGCCACATAGGCTTTGGCTAGGACTTCATATGCAAATCCCATATCAAAATCTGCTTTGTCTTCAGCCTCTTCTGTTAGTTTTAGGGTACGTTCAGCATAGAATAAAGCATCATCACCTTTTCCCATATGGCTATACACACGGGAAATCATATACTCACCTCGGGCAATGTTAATTGGTTTACCAATTTGCCTCCAATGATACAACGATGTGTGAGCCATCTCAAGTGCTTGTCCCAATTCTTCCTCACTGGGTGCATCCTTGTCCAGGACTGACCAAACTCCACCATTCGTTTTTATAGCCATTTTCTTGTGAAATTCATTCAGACTCATTTTTTCGTCATCAGGCATTTGATTCATCTCCACAATTACATCAAATAGTAGACGAACTTAATATTTAACTATTGTTATTTAGGGTTTCATCAAATAATAGTAACAATATGTGACCCTATTTTGTGGCACTCCTTTATATATGGGATTTGATTGATTTGTATAGAAAGACACAACGTGATTACCTAACTGAGGTTAAATTCCATATGGGTCATTACGTTGAATTTAGAGTTGGTAACAATGAAACCAATTGATGAAGATGTAACTCCACCACCTGACGATATTCCTGATGATGTTGACACTGTGGAGGCTGAAATCGAGGAAATCACTGAACCTAGAAGGCGAAGAGGTAGAACCAGACGAAGACGCAATAAGATGCAAGAGTATGGTTCTATGGGTAGCATGATTGCTTGGATAGCATTTCTCGTTATCTGGTTGTTTTTCTTTGCTGGAGGATATGGTATCTTTGAGAACATAGCTGTTGTCCTTGTAGCTCTCTTTGTTGCGATTGCAATTAATGCGCTCTTGTGGATTCCTGTGGCCGAAGGATGGAAAGCACGATCCAGTGCAGTTAGTGGCATCATCTGGCTAATCTTTCTAATTATATGGATAGTCTTTTTCGCTATTGATTTTGGAATCTATGAGAATATTGGAATTGGACTTGCTTCTCTGCTAATTATCGGAGCTGTCAATGTAATGCTATGGGTTCCCTCAGCTGGTGATGGTTGGGGGGCTCGGATTAGTGCGCTGGGAGGTATCGGATGGTTGACCTTTATGGTTCTCTGGCTTCCGTTTGCCAATAACGTTGATGCCATTTTCCCAATTTTTCCCTACAAGAATGTCGCAATAATACTTGCCTCATTCTTGCTTATGATTTGCGTGGTGATCGCTCCTTGGGGTACTGGAATCAGAATAAGTATTGATGATGTGCCGGGCGTTTCGGCTCGGGCAAAAGGAACAATGGGTGGATTCCTCCTATGGCTCTTATTCCTGGTCATCTGGATGTGGTTCTTTGCAGACCATCCACTCCTCGCATTATCAGGAAACCAAAATGTTGCAGTGATTCTCATCTCATTTGCAGTATTTGCAGGGATAGTTATGGCATACTGGTTACCATGGGCTCGACGTAGGGGCGAAGGCCCAGAAAACTGGTGGGCAATCGGATTA
>LRSL01000009.1 GCA_001563335.1 Candidatus Thorarchaeota archaeon SMTZ1-45
CTGATTATTTGTCATAAGTTTCAACTCTCCAGACACAGTAAGGTAGAAAGATTAAGACGCTACTTTCAGTAAATTATCAAGGTTGCCTCTGACAAATGAATCGTAAACGAACCTTGTTCAAGATTGGTGTGAATTGATATGAAGAATAGTGAGATATCAGAACGCTTCTCGAAACTCTCAACTCCTCTAATAGCAGATGCCTGCATTCGGTTGGGAGTGTCATTCAACATTGCCCCTTTCGGAATTCAGCCCGTTCTAATTGACTGTCGGATTGGAGGTAAAGCTCTACCAGTGCGTCACTTTGGAAGTGTTGATGTATTTCTCGAAGCAATGAACGAAGCGGAGGAGGGAGACATTCTTGTAGTGGACAACAATGGTAGGTGTGATGAGGGTTGTATCGGAGACCTAATTGTAATCGAGGCTAATTCTTGTAATCTAGGTGGGATTGTAATTTGGGGCACACATAGGGACACGCCAGAACTTCGAAGCCTTGGGTTTCCACTATTTAGCTACGGTTCGTGGCCAGTCGGTCCGTTGAGAGTCGATGAGCGTGGTCCTGAAGTCTTTGAGTCTGCCCGTTTTGGGGAATATGGTGTGACAAGAGATGATGCTGTTTTCGGGGACCTAGATGGAGTCTTATTTGTCCCATATGGGAGTGTCAACGAAGTATTGCAGATGGCTGAATCTCTCTCAGAAACTGAAAAATCTCAGGCTAAAGCTGTGAGAAGTGGAAAGACTTTGAGGGAGCAGCTTCGGTTCGATGAATATTTGACCAAGAGAAAAAAAGACCCTCAATACGACTTCCGTAAGCATCTTCGTAAAATTGGTGGAGCTATAGAAGAATAGAATCAACAAGGGTTTACAAATAATCTCTCTCACATATTTGATAAATGCTCTTAGAAAGGGGTTTTAGAAGACTTACAGTTCTATGAGTTGCCAATACTAGACTCTCATTTTGCATCAATTAGTTTCTGTTGCAAGTGTTATCGACATAGGACTACTGAGCTGAGCTCGGAACAATTGAATGTGAGGAATGAGTGCGCTCATCACTTTTCTTTCAGCTTTCTTCAAGTGTTCTTGAAATGTTGATCTAGGCACTCCAAGTTTCTTCGCTATTGATTGAATATCAGTTCTTCTAGGTCTATCATAATATCCATAGATGAACGCTGTCACAAGTGAATCCATCTGTTTCTCAGTTAATTTAGAAAACATTGCATCTGCTGAAGCCGAAAGAGAACTTGCTAGGAACCCCTCGAAAGTACTTCTTTTTAACACCTCAACTTCAAAACCACTTTCCCTCAGTTTTCTTAGTAGTTTACCAAACTCCTCTGATTTGAAAGTCACCACTCGATAGTACTCCCAGCCGCTGTCATAGACAACTGGGTACACTTCTAGTAAATCCAACTCTTCAATCGTTTCAGTTACGGTTTCAACACCTGCTGTACAAGAACGAGCCCTAGTAATCAGGTGAACCTTGCGATCATCGGACATCACATCGATTTTCACATCAATCTCCATTAGTTCTTCAAGAATCATCTCATAATCTTCCTGATTCTCAACAATAAACTCGAGAACCTGCTGTTCTCGGTTACTCCACTCGAACATCTTCACTGAAGGATATCTTCTTGAGATATTGCTAATTGGACAATCATGTGACACTCTGAATTCCAACATTGACATTGTCATTCATCTTCGTCGAACATTTTAATGTAATAATCACTCCATAATTTGACCTTAAAAGTGGTGCCGGCGTATGCTGGTTGTCTGTTTCGGCCAGCTAAAGTGATTTCGTCCCGCGAATGGTCTGTATACAACTAATGAGTTGCAATCCAATCCCTGTGAATAGCTGCCAAATGACCAGAATGGTAGTTCAGATGGCAAAACATGTCTGCGATTACTTGCCTAATTGATTTTCCACCAAAGAATTCAGGTATAGCTTTATCATCGATTACTCTCTCAAAATCATCACGACTGGCATTTTTCACCCAGTCTAGGAAAGCCCGTTCACAGAAATCATAGTACTCTTGAATCTTTACTATGTCGATTCCATCCCAGTTTCCTGATGTTCCAGGTAAGTAATTCTCATATATCTTGACAAAATTTGAGTGTCCCTTTCTTAGACCTTTAATCACAAAATTCAATGTGAAATCGTAGACTGCCGCTTGATGTGCTAGCACCCAACCAAATGCTGACATCTTTGATCTCGGTCGATATGAAAGGTCAATCAGTCCAGACTTAGTCATCTTCAAGATTTCTTGCTCACGCCATGCTCGGACTCTATTTACAGTGTTCTCCACGAATTCATTCTCAGTCATATTCAGGAACGAAAATTGAAACATTGTTAAGTATTATACCGGCGTCTGCCACCTCTTACTCGATTTGACTATTAATAGTTCATGAACATTGAATATCATCAGTAGAAAATCATGTCAAATGGTCAAGTCCTAGTGTTCTCACTAGTTCTATAACTAGAATCATAAAGATTCATATCAAACTCTTAGATGGGTATTTTATGAATCATCGGAGGCTTAGAACCTATTCCAAGGAAATCGGACTTATTCTCATAGGCATGATCATCGCGATAATGGGAATTCTTCTTGATGCTTACTGGACTGAACAGTTCTATGCTAACAAGCCTCCATTTTCAACAGGTCCGATTCTGATTGGTACCGCAGGTCTTTTCTTCATATTCCCAGTTGGATTGCTGATATTGATCTATGGTGTTCTTGTCATAGTATACAATTCAAAACGTTGGTTAGGAGTACATTAATTGCTAGGCAGAACAGTACTTCTCTGACGAGTTGAAGCTCTTAACTTGTTTGTCGTACCAATTCTTACTCTTTAGGTTTCCTAACTGTCACAGATGAGAGGATTGACCATGCTTTGAATCTTGTTAGACGAGGTTCTAAGTGTTAATATCCCAATGAAAGGAAACATTCCACTTGCTCGTTGTAGCCTTTTACTCTATTCGTGTTGAATTGTATATCGAATGAATCAACAAGCGCAGTCATCGAGGAACTGGAAACATCGATTTTGCTTAGCCATCTAACCGCATTTCTATACAGTGGCCAATCTGACTCCACATCATCGGGTTCTGGAGTATCTGGGGGAAACTCCCAGCCATCCCGATCGCTTCCTTCCTCTATCTCGCCATGCGGACCAATAAGAAACACTCTGCCCTCTCCGTATGAACAGGCTATGATTGCTGCTTTTCCTATGATATCATACTCGCCCAGAATGGAAACGCTAGCATCATCATATGGTTCAAGATAGGGTCCACCCAAGTAGAACATCGTCATCGGATTTGGCATGGACTCAGTAATAGGATGAGTTTGGTCAACAATGTTGATCTCAGTCATTGCCCAGTAGGTATTATTGCGATCTGCGATTTCGAATATAGGTCCGTGCGCTACGCCTGGAAAAAGGTCTAGGTTTAATTCATCTCCCTCCACCTTATAATCAGGAGGCGGATAAGCATCATCATCCATCCAGACCATATAGTCTGCAGCATAGTACGCTCCAGCGCAAATTCCCAGATACCCACCACCCTCAGAAACAAATTCCTGTATCTCTGCCTTGCCTTCAAGACCCACATCAATCCAGTATTCTGGATAGCGTCCTCCTGGCCACATTAGCACATCATAATCGTCAAGGCATCCGTCTTTGATATCCTGACCTGTCACTGTTGTGAAAGAGCAACCCATCCATTCAGTCATATTCGATAGAATTGCTTCTGATATTACCCACGCCCCCTCTCCATTATAATACGCAACATCTACATTGCTTAGGTCTGTATCTTCTATAGATGGTTCTTGCGCGCCTATGAAAAATAGAACTCCAACCGAGATGATAAGCGCAGAGAGAATAACTGCAATTACGCCCTTGGTGAGAGCAAAGTTGGTCACAACAAACACCTTCACTCGTATTCACATTCATTTGTATTACATCTTTCCATCTTTTTGGAAATCTTTTGCATACTTCAACCAATGACGTATGGTGAGATGTTACCCCTCATTGACATTGTAGTCCATATCTATTGACGCTTCTCTCTATTGATTGATTTGAGTAGTTGAATCTAGGAATTTACGCTCAACTCAGCCTTACTCCACCACAACTTCTATAAACTGAAGACGAACAGATGGCATTTCGTGGGCCAGTGGTCTTTCATCGGGCTCTAGTTGATTATATCGCTTGATTACCCTTCAATCCTGTTAATTATTTAAACTCCTCAACGTTTTCTTAACATGAGCACCACAGCCGCTATTATGAGCACGCAGCCACCAATAAAGAGGAGTAACTTGAACTGCTCCAACCAATAAGGGGTTGGGACTGAGCCTGGACTAGAACCTCCAAATATCAATAATATGATTCCGAAAAAAAGCAGACTACCCGCTAAATTATAGTCCCGCTCCACTGCGGCCACCTATGCAGAGTAAACAGCTTAGTCTTAATAAACCCAGATATCAAGTATGAAACTTACCTTGCATACTGTCAGTAGCCAGTTGTACAACACAACCCTCGTTAACACCGCAATCTCTATAAACTTACAACAGGCAAAGGGCGTTCCGTGGGCCAGTGGCTAAGCCAGGTATAGCGACAGGCTCTTACTTCTCTCAGGTTATTCTGGGAGGAAGAGAGACTTGTTGGTCGAGGGTTCTGGCTTGTTGATTTCCAACAAGTCGCCCAAAAATCCCTCCTGGCCCGCCACATTTACTTCTTCCGAATTACTACAAACAAGACAATTGCAATCCCACCTACAACTCCAATTGTGAATATGATGATAACTATCAGAGTGTCCAGAGGAGGAGGTCCTGTGGTTGTATCTGAAGCTGTAGATGTAGTGTCGGTTATAGTTGTCGGAAAAGTGGTCGTCGTTGTAGTTGTAGTAGTTGTTACAGTTTCCTCCACCACTGTGATAATGACCGTGTCTACCAGATTATATCCCGAAGCATCGTTCACTACCAAGGTCAGATTGTAACTACCAACTGATAGACCATTGATTGACTTTGATATATGGTCTAGAGAAGAGTTCAAAGAATTTTGAACAATAATTGCTCCTTCCCACAATAACATGTATGATTCGGGATTTGGTAACCTAACATCCCATGAGATCGTAGGGACAATCGAACCAACCACATATTGAACATCATCCTGCCATGTGAGAAAGCCTAACGGATAGTTATCCACACCCATTCCTCCAACGGAATAGACACCTTCGCCAGAATAGTCTGACCAGATATTACCCGTGTCTACACCATCATCCCATTCATTCCATATCCCACTATCAACAGCATTACCAGCCTCATTAAAGCCAATCATGTTGTTATAGATCTCAGAAAAGAGAGTATAGGATCCAAGATTCATTCCATAGTCAGCATTTCCATAGATTCTGTTATCGAGAATTCTTACGCCTGATGTAAAGTCCAAATGAAGCCCGTCTGACGAACTCCCAAGAATCGTGTTGTTGACAATCTCCAGATAGTTGACAACATAGAGTTCGAGAGGATCAGTATTATCATAGATCATGTTGTTTCTGACCACTCCGTAGCTGGTGTTAACTATGTTGATAGGATATCCCAGATTTTCATGTATCTGATTGAAATCAAAAATGTAATTATCAGAGCTAAATACCCAAATACCAAGCCCATTTCTCAGGATTTCACTCTCAGTCACAGTTGTGTAGTCAGATGTGTCAATTTGGAGTCCTCCAACGGAAGAATCTTTGATGGTCACATTTGTTAGGGTGCAATTGAGTGAGTGTGAAACTTCTATTCCTAAATCGTAGTTATCCACCAATAGAACATCCCTTATACTACAATTGAAGCACGAATGAATCGCCATGCCAACAGTCGCAGAGGCGAATGTTCCATTTACTATAGAAAGATGGTTGGAACCTACCAACACAAGCTGTCCGTATTCATTCCCGTTGATGGTCAAATCGCCCTGGTTGAGATAGTATCCGAACGGTTTTCCATTGACCGTGTTTCCTGTTTCAGAAATAGTCCAGTACTCGGTAGCAGCTCCATTGAATATTATACCACATTCGATGAGAGTATTGTTTCTCAGTGTGGTATTCTCTGACTCGAACAAACTGATACCATACAGGTTCTCACTGATTTCCATATCACTGATTGTGCAATTTGAGCACGATAGAAGACTTGGTCCAACTGATACATTGAAGAACACTCCTGAGTCGAGACTCACATTGAAGCAGTCGATTAAGAACAGCTGGCCAAATTGATTTCCATCAATCTCGGTATTGTTTGTCCCTAAGAAATATCCAAGGGGTTTACCATTTACCATATTCTCGGAGAAGTTGTGCATCCAGTACTCTTTGGACCCTACGATTCCGAAACCCCCATTTTGGAGTATATTGTTGACAAATGTGCAATTTCCAGTCGACCTGATGTAGAGCCCGAAAAAGCCGCTATCAATTATCTCGTTATCAGCGACTGTGATATTCTCAGAATCTTGAAATCTGATCCCCATTTCTCCGCAATTGCGAATATAGTTATTCTCGACAATGGAGTATTTCAGATAGGCTAGATGGAAGCCGTAGCCTTCACAATTAATGACTCTATTCTCACTCAAAGTGCAATTGTAGCTTGACGCAGCCTGAGCGATTCCATAATAGCCACAGTCAGATAATGTGTTATTTACAATAGTGCAATCAATAGTGCCAATTAAGGCGATTCCAATGTAGCCGTTAGATATACTACAATTCTCGATAGCACCGTTACTCACATGTGAAAGCCTGATACTATTTGTTTTCACTTCACCTGTTTGCGACAGAACACAGTTCCTAATGACGAAATGGACATTGGTGTTAAAGATGTATATACATGTACCAGCAGTGACTATTTCCAGTCCTTCGATAATATATGGGGACTGTTGAGTTCCATCACCTGGCCATCCCTGTGCTGCGAAAGCGGCATTTCCTGATATTGATATAGGACCATGAGGTACGAGTGATGATGGACTGGTTGAGGTATTTGGAAGCTCAGTCAAATACACCAGCATAGAACTGACGCTCGCACTAACAATTAACATCCCCACCAAGAAACTCAACAACTGCAGAACATTGATTCTTCTCACGAATCTCCCCAGTACACATTTACCTGTCTGCTATATAAACCAAAGCAATTTATCTATTCATTTATGGACGCTGTAATAGGTTAGAAAATACTGTCTAACTTGCCATCACCACTCTATCTATTCTACTTGACCTTACTCAAAGGTATCAGGTATGCCTTTCAGCCAATTAAATTCCTCCTAGCCCGCCATTTCATAAAAATTTGCTTTAATCCAATTCTCTATTATATCATAACTAAGTAGACCATCTGGTTAATCAAAATGGAAGGGATACTCAGAACAGATGCAGGAGAAATCCGTTACTTCTGGAAGATTTCACTAGCCCTCATCCTGATTATTATGCTAATTGTCATAAGTAGGATTGTCCTGATATTTGCCGTCCAGCAGGTCTTCATTCTTCAAGGTATGACCTCCGATATTGCCTTTGAGAACGCACAGGTCTTTGTGTCCGAATCATCAGAGGGTCAGGTGATAGCGAGTTCGCTGGACCTAGTTTTGACACTTCTGCTTGTACTCTTCCTAGTCACTCGCATCGAGAAACGTGAGTTCCACCTGACCGACCTCGGCTTGGATCTTCAACGTAATATCCTGCCTTTTGTGGGACTAGGACTGTTCATGGGATGTGTCCTCTTTCTTGGAGCCGCCATGTTTGGAGTGCTTCTTGGCACACTTGAATTCCCGATATCACCAAATCTCAGCCAGTGGCCATTCTTGAGCATGCTAGTTGCTTCAATAGCATTCTACGTCTTGAACAGTTTCTGGCAGGAAGTTCTATTTCGTGGATACTTGCAGACTCGAGCAGTCGGGGAATTTGGCCGTTTTACTGGAGTGACAGCAGTCACAGTGGTCTTTGTGGTCTTTCATAGCCTAGTTCAAACACTTACACCCATTGGGATTCTAGCAGGTTTTCTGTTGTTCTCGTTCATAGGTCTATTATATGAAAAGACCAATTCACTCTACCTCGTGGGTGTGATTCATGCAGTTCTAAATTTCCTGCCAGCTCTATTCAACACATGGTGGCAAGGGCTAGAAGCTGCCATGACATACGGTATTGCACTCATACTATTGATTCTGATGATACACCAAACTGAGCAGAGAGCACAAGTAGACTCCAATCACACGCACTTGTAGGATTTTTTTAAAATCTCTCCTGGCTCGCCACACCATTTTGTATGTAGTATCATTAGCAATTTACTGAATAAACATGTTACCTGCTATCATGACTAGAAACGGGAGATTCACAAGATACATAATAAAATCATAGAGCGCTTCAAAAGCTGGCTCCTTACAAACTAGCTTGGCATATTCTGTAACTTCGTCCCTACTAGAAAAAAGAGAGGTCAATTCAAGTCGATGGCTTATAGCATCTATTCTATCTTGTTCTCTCTCAAATCTATGCCATCGTCTCCATACTGACATTGGTAATACCATCACGGAGAAAAAGAAGGTGGTCAAGGCTATGGTATACAAGACACCGAATGGGGAGAGTAGAAATACAAAGTATAGCGCAGCAACAAGAACAATCAGTGGATAGAGGAACGGAATGAAAAAATCAAGAATGAAAACCTCACGATATGACTCTAACTCATTCTCTTTTTCAATGTCATGCTCAGTTCTTGCAATGTATAATTTCATACCTGAGAGGAGATCTGTGTCCCTTAACTTAATCTTTAGAAATCCATCATCATCAATACTTGAAGAACACATACGTTGCCGAGAAGAATCAGTTTCTTCGAATTCAATCTCAACTCTCTGAAGAACAACATCACTATATCCCTCAGCATAAAGCTCATGGCTTCTCTCAAGTATCAACTCTTCGGCTTGTCTTTTCTTCTCTTCATTTTGATGGAAACTCATGTTGTTCAATCCATTACTGCAGACTCATCATTCTATCATACAGTGTGAATCGAGATAATTATTATTGAGAAATCTGTGAGAGTTCAAATACCCCTAGCCCGTCATCTACATCTAACTGTTCGCTGAATCGTAGTAAGCAGTATCACTCATAGAATAGTTCAGTAGAATTGCTTACTATACCGCGATAAAGAAACAGGGGCATCCCAAAGACACCCCCACTCAAGTTGCTGTTGTATTATAATCTAGTCTGCATGACGCATTGTGGTATAAGCATCGATGATGCGCCACAGACCATGCACAACTACGAACGCTAGAGCACTCCACGTTATCATATTTGCATATGTGCTGGAACTGATTAGTGTACCACCAATTTCATAGATATATGGTATAAAAGCAAAAATCAAGACAATTTCTAGAATTCCCATGATCAGCTGACCCACAAAGCGTGGTTTTGCTACGCCTTTCTTCATTATATTAGAAACTCTCCCAAAGTTTGTGCAATCATTCTACAACGGATATTTAACTCATACTTCTGTTTTCTAGGTCCTTTAATAAGTCAATGAGATTATTCTAATTCAAATTCCTCTGGTCCGCCATGCTATCTTACATAAAGAATTGTCAGCTAGTATTGATGAACAGCCGCCATCTTCATTGAGGCCGCCAAGCTCTAGGTTCATGCTCCCACAATGTCAGACGGTCGTTCTGGCATTTCACAGGACTTTAGGCAGGGTGTCAGAAACCCACTTCTCATGAGCGAGATCAATGTCCTGAGATGAAAGCACGTAGTCTAGGTATCTCATATGGTCCTCAACACATCTTGCAATCGCATCATCAGACAGATTATGTATTCCCCAGTGTTGAGCCATTCTTTCTAATACCTCAAGAGGACTCCGCCAGTAGTTATGAAGATGAATGATCTTTACCTTGAACCCTATGGCCTCCATGCCTCTCTTGAAGGACTCTATTACTCCGCCATAGAGGACAACGGTCCAAGGATTTCTTTCAGCATGAAAGCTAATATTCTCAATGATGCGACGAAATCCCTTGGCGGTGAGTTCAAGTTGTTCTTCAAACAGGTCCCTCCATGCACTAATCTTAATCCTTCTCCGAGCACGCTCGCTTGTTTCCAAAAGTAAGGACTTCTCTAGAAGGCTATGAGCATCCATATGAATTTCCAAATCGTGATAACAGTAGACCTCAAGTCTTGGAATACTTTTCTTGAGTTGGTGCAGAGCGTCTAGAAGGGGGTCGACGGTATATCTCAGTGCATTGACATAGGGGTCCTGCAGACCAGTCAGATAGATGTAGCTTTGCCATAACTCCTCTCTGGACACTTCTCCCACCATATAGTGATTGACGAAATTCGTCATGTCCTCTGGCAGCGCCAAGAAGAGTATCTTGTAGTTTCCCTTTGCCAGCCATTCAATCGCTCTTTCAGTCGTCTTCCTGAGCTTGGTGAGGACCAAAGTCAAGAGTGTTGGCAACACTGCTGCCTCCATGTTCTTTGCTATTCAGTCGGACCAACCATGTTTCCCTTTGAGAGGAACGTATAGGACTTTTTCTATGAACTTCCTCCTCAAAGTCCCATCCTTGTCCTGTTCTATCAGAATCAAGTCCTGAGCTCTTTCTGGAGATCCGACAGGCGCCATCAGCCTACCTTGAATCGCGAGCTGGTGAATCAATGGGCGAGGTATCTCAGGGCATGTGGCGGTGATGCAGATCTTGTCGTATGGAGCATCTGGTGCATAACCCAAAGAACCATCACCATGGATGAGAAAGACATCATCATAGTCTAACCTTTTCATGTTCCGCCTAGCAAAGTTGTATGTTTCCTCATCAATCTCGATTGTGACGACTCTTCCATCTGGACCTACAATCTCCCTAGCCAAGGCTGCCCCATATCCAGAACCAGTACCCACTTCGAAGAGCTTCTCACCTGCTTTGAGTCCCAGAGCCTCATAGAACAACGGATAGCTATGAGGACATGAGATTGTGGCATCACGCCCTGGAAGCGGGAATGGGAGTTCGTGATATGCATAATCTCTGTACTGCTCAGGAACAAACTCCTCCCTTGGAACCTTGAGCATCGCCTTGATAATCCCTTTAGATTTTAAGAAGCCCTCCTGTGTCAGCCACTTGACCTTCTCTTCTCTTTCTTTTTCAAATTCTTTCTTTGTCTTTTCCGGTACCTTAGGATGAGGAATAGTCCAACCAACCATCTCAATGTGGAATTCACTGGGATCGAAATAAACGAATCGGAATTGGCTTCTAGTTTTAGTCTATCGAATGTGGAGAATTGCTATATTAGTATCTCCAATGTTATTCTATATTCCATCCAGAATCTGAAACGATTTCTAGAATTAAATCTCCTGATGAACCATTGTAAAGCAATGATTATGTAAATGGGCTAGGCACGAAACTAATTAGACATTGTTTTAAGCCGTGAAATTATCTCTTCAGCCTCAACCATTATTCTATCCAACAATTCCTTAACAGTAGGAATATCTTTGATCAAGCCTACGCCTTGACCACAAGCCACTACTCCAAGGTCAATATCTCCTTCCCTGTACATCTTTTCAGCTTTATCTCCAGATGCAGCTTGAATGAGCTTGAAGAGAGGAGCTCCTTCAGCCTCTAGTTCAAGCACGTGTTGCGCTGCTTTGTTGTTCCACAGTCTGTGAGTGTTTCCAACAGAACGCAAAGCTAAAACTGTATCAATTTCTGCTGCTTTAACGAAAGCCTGTTTGAGATTGTCATGAATGGGACATTCCTTTGTAGCCATCAGCCTTGTGCCCATAATTACTCCTTCAGCGCCGAGTGCCAATGCCGCAGCAACACCCCTCCCATCAGTTATTCCCCCACCTGCAATTACAGGAACATCTAGAGCATCAACCACGGATGGAGTCATCACCATCGTTCCGATATCTAAGACTCCAGTAGCTCCACCATTCTCATATCCCACAACCGTTACTATGTCAGCACCTAGGGATGCTCCTTTTTTCGCATATCTTACCCCAGCACATTTGTGAATCCAGATAGCGCCACCATCCTTGAATTTAGGAACCAGATCCTCTGGAGCTTTGTGACCACTTGTTTCGATGATTTTCACTTCCTCAGCTAATGTGGCATCAACATAATCTTCTAGCTTTTCCTGAGGCATTAATGCGGGGAACAAATTGATATTCACGGCAAATGGTTGATCTGTAAGAGATTGTGTCTTTTTGATTGCAT
Source organism: Candidatus Thorarchaeota archaeon SMTZ1-45 (assembly GCA_001563335.1). Lineage (GTDB taxonomy): Archaea > Asgardarchaeota > Thorarchaeia > Thorarchaeales > Thorarchaeaceae > SMTZ1-45. The sequence continues at coordinate 12,181 of LRSL01000009.1, forward strand.
CGCGTAGATCATCAGGAGACTTGTAATTTGCACTGGCTAGTACAGCACAGGCACCAGCATTACTAGCTGCTGCGACAAACTCTGGATTGGAAATCCTTGCCATGGTACCTGCTATAATCGGATATTTACATCCCAACATCTCAGTTACTTTTGTCTTTATCATTTGATTCACCCACACATCACTTGAACACCGACTAAATTCTCACAGATAAATATCGTTATCAAATAGAACAATCGCTGCAAAGCTCTACTGATATGGAATTGTTCAAATTGCTCCTAGCCTTCAATTTTTCCTTTTTTTCGTAATCTCTATCCACTTGAATTGCTTTCCTCCCTCACGTAGTAATTCCTCAACAGACATATCTGAAAAGTAGTTGATATGAGTCGTGTTCTCTTGAGGAGGATCAAGAAGATGAATCGAGAGGAAATAATCCACTTCTTCGTGGATGACCATCAAAAACTAGAGAATGTCCTTTCAAAACTCACTAGCAAGGAAATTTTCCACGAAAAAGTCCAAGGAGATTGGACGGTAAAAGACATCATCGCACATATATCCGCTTGGAATTGGGAGCTCATAAAGCAAACAGATCTTGTTCTCTCTGGGAAAAAACCCTGGTATACAGACCTCCCTGAAGCAGATTTCAATAAAAAAGCAGTAAAAAAGCGTGAATCTTGGTCTTTAGAGAAGGTCCTCTCAGAGTGGCGAGATTCATTTAATGCTCTAGTGACGAGAATGAGTACTCTCTCCCAAGAAGAGTGGACATTCGAGCTTGATGATGAGGCATGGCCTGAAGGTGGAAAAGTCACTGTTGCCTCCATCTTCGGATATCGTTACAATGAAGAAGGGCATGAAGGTGGTCATGCGAAAGTCATTCAGAGATATTTTGATATTTGACACATCATCGGCAAACTCTATCAAGGCAAGGACTTGCCTTCTAGTTCTTTGAAATTAAAACTCCCATTACAAGCGTATTGTGGTATTTTCCATCTGCTCCATAATAGGCATCTCTTTTTTTACCCTCAATCTCAAAACCAAATCTCTTGTATAACCGTACAGCAGCTTCATTGTCCTCAACTACTTCAAGACCAACCCTATGCAGTCCTTTGTTCTTAGCCAGAAAAAGAAGATTTTCAGTCATTACTGTTCCCAATCCAACCCCATGGAAATCTTGATGGATGTATATCATCATATCTCCAACCCCCCTCTCTCTCGGGCGTGTGAATTGATGTATTGCCGAGATTCCTACTATTCTGTTTTCAAAGATTGCCACAATTGATAAGCCGCTCTTGGTCCCACTCATCCAACGGTTTATTTTCTCCTCATCATATGGAGGATTGCTCCACACTAGCGCATCTGCTGACAGATTAGTGACCATACTTAGTAATTGCTCTTTATCATCAGGCACAAGCAAGCGGAGCATAACTTCTCTTGCATCTCTTAACTTGGCAATCCGCTTCTTCATGCTTTTTCTTGCTGCGGTCGGATCAACTTGGATGTTTCGCCTTGAATCTTGCCTAGCTTGCCTCTTATCTTCAACCTGACTCGAAATCTGATTGTTTTTCTTTCATCTAGCTCCAGTTGTGGCGGGTCAAGATTATGATATGATTAATTGTGTGTCTAGACATGCAAAAGAAGTCCTGTCATAAATAATCATCCAATGGCTTACATTATAAAGAAAATACAGACATGAGTCGGTACCGGCAATTGTCGGTACAAAGATTATGCTACTTTTTACTTGATTTTTATCGGTGATAGAAATGGCTTGCACAACGAAACAACATACAATCCCACCCACAAAGATGTCTGAGGATATCGAGTGTGAGATCGACGATATTTAGCACAACAAGAAGCATTGCGACAACTCGAATGGAGAAAGAACAATGCCTTGGTATCGACTCATAGACTATCGTTCTTCAGATAGACCAAGGAGGCGCACAAGCACTGATAACATACCACCTATGCGGATGTCCAGAGTGAAAGCGCCTCTCTCTTTTTTCCCATTATTGAGAATACTTTATACTTTCAAACAAGAGCCATGGAATCTTTTCGATCTTGAGGAAGCTGCCTGAATAGCTGAATATGAGGAATGAGCGCAGTGATTATTTTGTTCTCCGCCTTTTTCAGATGCTCCAAAAAGGTTGTCCTCGATATCTTCTCTTTAGATGCAATCGTCTGAAGATCCGCTCCTCTCGGAAACCGGAAATATCCCTGCGCATATGCTGTCAAGAGAGCATGGACCTGTTTATCCGTCAATCCAGAGAACAAGGCATCAGTGGTTAGTGTTAGAGAACTTGCTATGTAACCATCAAAGGGTTTCTTTCTAATAATCTCAACCTCAAATCCATCCTCTCTAAGTCTTGTAAGAAGTTTCTTGACTCTCTCATGTCTAAAAGCAATCAAACGGAGGTGTTCCCATCCTCCCTCATATGCAATTGGCGGAATTAACAGAAGTGTTGGGTCTTTGAGATAGTTTTGAACGGTGCCTGGTCCTCCGCATGTACACATCCTTGTGATGACATGAGTATTTTCTCCATTGTGTATCTCATCAATTATTTCCATAGCCCTTGACATGCCATTTCTAATTTGATCATAGTCTTCCTGTTTCTGCATGATTAGTTCCATGACATCATGTTTGTCATTACACCACTGAAAGATCTTGACAGAGGGATTATCTTCTGTAATTTCGCTAAGGGGATTATCATACTTAGCTCTGAACACAACCTCGAATAATGACATACCTCAATCTATGATACTTGATATTTATGAACTCTACCGACATATGTCGGTAGGCATATGGAATCTGCAGTTCAATCTGCTATATCCTGTTTACAACAATGCTCCCTTCAGATTGATATCTTTGATAATGGTTATAGGCAAATTTGTTGATGATGAATGTGAAATAATCAGGGCATTAGAAAATTTCTGGATGCCCAAAGGAAATGACTGCTTGTGATGGAGGATTAATTATAATGTTAGATGATAAGTTTAGAGACCTGCATCTCTCAAATTCAGCGAAAATTCTTGAGAAACCTCCTGGTCCTCGGTCGAGAGAAATGTTGCAAAAACAAGATCATGCTGAAAGTGCAGCAGTTTCATATCCGAAGGCAATTCCAGTAGCTTTTGCAGAGGGAAAAGGTGCGACTCTGAAGGATGTTGATGGCAACATCTACATAGATTTCTTTGCAGGGGCTGGAGTCCTAAATGTAGGGCACTGTAATCCAGAGGTTGTTGAGGCTGCAAAGGAGCAGATGGATAAACTAACTCATGCTCTAGACTTTCCAACTCCTATTCGGATGGAACTTGTAGATGAGGTACTCTCAGTCCTCCCAACGAGATTGAAGAATATCGCCAAGCTTCTCTTTGTTGCTCCAACAGGCTCTGATGCAGTTGAATCTGCGATGAAGCTAGCGAAGTTCAACACAGGTCGGATTGGAATGATATCTTTTGAAGGAGCATATCATGGAATGACTGCAGGTGCAATAACCCTGACAGCAAATAAGGCATTGAAGCAGAGCTTAATGCCAATGATCCCCGAGGTGCACTTCTTACCCTACGCGTATTGCTACCGATGTCCCTTTGGAAGAGAATATTCAGAATGTGGCCTTGAGTGTGCCAGATACCTCGAACATGTGTTGGAGGACCCCAAGTCCGGAGTAGTTGATCCAGCAGCTATTATCATAGAGGCTGTTCAAGGAGAGGGAGGTTCACTTCCAGCGCCTGATGAGTTTCTCAAGGAGGTCAAGCGAATTTCACGCGAATATTGTGTCCCTCTCATAGTGGATGAGATTCAAGCAGGCATGAGTAGAACTGGGAAGATGTGGGCCTACCAACATTCAGGTATAATTCCTGATATAATGACAATCTCAAAGGGAATTGGGGGAGGTCTTCCATTGTCTGTATTAGTTTTCGATGAGAAGCTAGACACTTGGGAAAAAGGTGCGCATGTAGGAACATTCAGGGGTAACGTTGTGGCACTAGCAGCGGGTGTTGCGACATTGAGATTCATCAAGAAGCATAAGTTATGGAACCATGCAAAAAGACTGGGTGAAGATGTGTTCTTTCCGTACCTTGAGGAAATACAAGAGGAAAGCAGGTTTATTGGAGATACTCGTGGAAAGGGCTTGATGATAGGGGTTGAATTTGTGAAGGATAAAAAGAGCAAGCAACCGTGGACTGAGTTTGCGAAAGAGATTCGGAAGGCATGCTACCAAAGAGGGCTTATAGTAGAGATTGGTGGTCATTTCTCCAACGTAGTCCGATTTATGCCTCCTCTTGTATTAACAAAGGAACTTGCAGAAGCTGGCCTCGAAATATTCGCAGATTCTGTAAGAGAAGTTGAAAACGCAAATAAAGACGCTGAATTTCCTACCTTAACATCTCAACTAAGCTGAGCTGAGTTTCACCTCATTTTTGAGGACTCTACCAGGGAACACATTCAACTGTTTGGCATCATCCACTACAATCTCTCCATTAACAATCACAGAGTGTATTCCTACTGGAAACTGGTGGGGGTTGAGAAAAGTGGCTTTATCTCGGATTCTTTCCGAATCGAACACAACCATATCCGCGCAGAACCCCTCTCGTATCAAACCTCGGTTTCTAAGTCTAAGTGTTTCTGCTGGAAATCCAGTCATTTTCCAGACTGCCTCTTCCAATGTTAACAATCTGTCTTCTCTCACATACTTACCTAGGACTCTTGGATATGTCCCATAGGATCTAGGATGCGGGCTGATGTAACTAAAAACCCCAGTGGGAGAAAGCCCCCATCCATCCGTCGCTATCATGGTGTGTTTGTCTTTCATGATACGTCGAATATCCTCCTCACCCATGCTCTCGATAGTCATGGAAACTTCCCCTACTTCATCAAGCAGAAGTTGATAGAGCAACAAGAAGTTGTCTGAGTAGCCGTATTCCTCTGCTATTTGTAGTAGGCTCATCCCCTGAATTGTCCTCCATTTGTCAGACTTTACTGATGCTATGTAGATACCATCCCATCCAACTTCCTTGATTATGTTCTCCCATCCCTCAATTCCACCATCGACGTCTCTCTTGATTTGCATTTGAGATTCAGGAGATTTTAGATGCTCAAGAATACTCTCCATTCCCCCCTCATGAACCCACGGAGGCAGTACTGATATTAGCGATGTCATACCGCGGTTATAGGGGTACTGATCACATCTAATACGAGTGCCTCGGCTGTTCGCATCTGCAATAAGCTTGAGTGTGTGTTTGCTTGTTCCCCAATATGGCCTTCCAGCTATCTTGTGATGTGCAATCTGTCCTCCTCTACAACCTGACTCTTCCACAATGCGAATTAGCTCCTTAACAGCCTGAACTACGGTTGCTCCCTCTCCTCTGATATGAGAGGAGTATATCCCGTTGTATTCCGCCACTGTTTTAGCTAACTCGATGATTTCATTAATCGATGCGAATATTTGCGGTGCATAAAAGAGTCCTGTACTTAGTCCGAAGGCTCCAGCCTCCATAGCCTCCGCGACGCTGGCTTTCATATTAGCAAGTTCATTCTTCGTAGGTTCTCGGTTCTCAGCTGCTGGACCTGCAGCTATTCTAACAGTCCCAAAACCGACAAGCGGGACCATATTGATTGGTATTCCAGTATTCTTCAATGTTTCAAGGTACTCTCTAAAACTACGCCAGGTAATATTCAGTCTATGACCGGGAGGCGAAAAAATGTCAAACTCACTCTGAATAAGGTCGAGTGTATCATCGTTGACAGGAGCAAGCGACGATCCACAGTTACCAATAACAGATGTAGTGACGCCTTGTCGTATCATTGACTCGAGTCTATTATCAAAAGGTATGCTCATGTCGGAATGGCTGTGAATGTCAATGAAGCCTGGGCAAACAACTAGTCCCTCTGCATCAATTACAACCTTGGCATCAGTGGTACCATTCGACCCGATATGCGAGATATGACCATCACTCACTCCAACATTAGCTTTGAGGGATTTCCGTCCTGAGCCATCCACTATGGTTCCATTGCGAATTAAGAGGTCAAGCTCACTTGTCATCAACCATCTCTCCAATGAGCAGACTGATTTCACTTTAGTTTCAACATAGGATTGCTGCAACAGTTCTGCTGCTACTTACTTTGATTGCTTGAATCACTATGAGGTTCTATAAATCGCACCAAAAGCCTGTTTCTGGTCAGAGCTCAACATCTAATGCTCTTAAACATTCTTGATGGGTCGTTCCATGAGTTGACAAGTGATTATTTGCATCCACCGTCGAAGATAATCCTCTAAGCAGACTTATAGCACGAATCTGATATGTTTCTTAAGAATTATCAATAATAGGAGGAACGAATCAATTGGTATTCAACCCCCTTGGTCCAGGTCTTGACTGGGCTTGGGATTTTGTGGCAATGATAATCTCAATCATTGCTGTGATGCTCGTGGTGCTGATTAATGGTGCTATTCAGAAGAGTGGAAAACTCTCATCTGATGTGACAAGAAAGATTGTGCATATTTTTGCAGCCCCAGTCTTTCTGTTGACATGGTATCTCTATTCTGGAGGGATTTTCAGTCGCTACATAGCAATGATAGTCCCTATTCTTTTTGTACTCCTCTTTGTAGGGATTGGGAGTGGGAAGGTGAAGAATGAAGCATTTGTTGCGTCTATGTCACGCTCTGGTGACCCTGGAGAGCTATTGAAAGGAACCCTCTACTATGCCATAATGATAGTCCTAGTTACTCTACTCTGGTTCTATATTCCTGCAAATCCGATGGCTTTTGTCATACTTGGTTGCTTAGCTGGCGGCGACGGTCTAGCGGATGTAATAGGAAGAAAGTACGGAGGCGAACGCAAGTTTGGAATAGCTGGTGCTGAGAAGACTGTTGCAGGCTCTATTGGGATGTTCATTGGATCGTTCTTGTTCAGTTATATCCTAATTGCAATCTTCTCTCTGGAGTTGGTAGCCTTCGACTTAGTCGCGCTATTCCTTCCAATTCTGGTCATCAGTCTTGTTGCCACAATCGTGGAAGCAATCTCACCTCCCAACTTAGATAACTGGATTGTCCCGATTGTAGTAATTGTGATGGTGGTTCTCTTCATCTATCTGGTTCCTGCTTGGTGGCCATTTTCATTCCTGACCATTTAGCATCAGATAGGTGATAGCAAATGGGAAAAGACCTCACAGTTATCAAACTGGGTGGTTCACTATTAACTGACAAGTCGAAGCCATATGAAGCAAGAAGTTCTGTGATGAAGTCCACCGCACGTGAAATCAAGTCTTGCATGGATGAAGGACTCATAGAGTCCCTTGTGATTGTTCATGGGGTTGGGTCTTTTGGACATCCTCCAGTTCTTGAGCATAAACTCCACAAAGGCTATACAGGACCTGAGCAGTTCATTCCTCTTTCCAAGACACAACGGGTGGTCAATGAGTTTAGACATATGATAACTAAGGAGTTCCAAGAAGCTGGTCTCCCTGTGAACCTTCTCCATCCATCGTCAATGATTGTTGCTGAGAAGATGAGGATTGTCAAGACTTTCTTTGAACCCCTTGAGGGTTGGATCAATCTAGGAATGATACCTCTCCTTGGAGGTGACCTTCTTTATGACGCCACTATGGGATTTAGTGTTGGTAGTGGTGATTTAATGGCTATTGAACTTGCACGTAAACTTGGTGCTAAACGGCTAATCTACGCCATGGATGTTGCTGGTTACTATGATGATAATCCACAAACTAATTCTGATGCAAAGTTAATGGACCGAATAACACTCTCCGAACTCAACAATATTCTGAGGGCTATGGAGCAAAAAGGAGCTGCAGATGCTAGTGGTGCAATGAAAGGGAAACTATACTCCATCAGCACAGCAAGCGATCTTATAGCAGGTGGACTAGATGTTGCGTTAGTATCCATGATGAACGAAGGCAATCTGACAGCACTTCTACGAGGACAAGCTGTTCCTTGTACCCGAATAGTCCCTTAGTGATGATGGTGTTACACTCTTAGGTGTCTAACACCTCGTCTTTATTTTTCTTTAATCAACTTTAGATAGGTTCGAATCAACTCATCATAGTGTATTTTAATGTCGAATTTTGCTTCAACTGTCTTTCTTCCATTTCTGCCAATTTTCTCTCGAAGCCTCTTGTCTTGTAACAAAGTAACAATTGCTCTAACAAGTTCTCTTACATTATCTGGAGGCACGGTCAAGCCATCAACATTGTTCGTGATAATCTCACTTGGTCCGAACACATTGGTCGTGACAACAGGAACTCCACATGCCATTGCTTCCAAAATTGAAAGTCCAAATGGTTCCTCTCTTGAGGGATAGATGAACACTCGACTCTGATTGATGAGATTAGGTACCTGTTCTGTGTTCACTACACCTAGATAGTCAACCATATCGGACACATCTTTTCTTTCAAAATCATCTAGTAGCTGGTTCCTGAGGGACCCTTCCCCTGTCATCAAAAACCGTAATGATGGGAAGTCTGATTTCAGAAGTGAGAGCATCTCAGGAAACAGGTCAACTGCTTTCATCGACTCCAGTCTGCCAAGAAAGGCGATATCCCACTGTTTTGAGGCGTCAGGTTGCGGGTAGAAGACAGATAGGTCTATGCCAAGGTACAATGTGCGAACAGGAATACTCCTCTTTCTTTCAGTCAAATAATGCTCCAATACTTCTTCAACATTCTTGCTTACTGCGAGAATAAGATTAAAGGGACATGCATCGACAAACGCATCATAGTCTGTCGTCTGTTTACCACCCGGTAAAATCAGTGGTTTTGGTCTTCCATGTATTGTGGCTATCATTGGGAGGTCTTTGAACTCATTTTGTTCTCGAATTCTCTCAAGAACGCGATTAAATACTACATAGGGACTATGTGCGTGTATCAGATCCGGGTTTACAGTACGAATTAGCTGAGATAATTTTTGATTTAAGGCATCAACATTCAGAGTCAAATCATCTGGATTAAACATCTCATCAACTACTCTCTCGCGTTCCTCCTCTGATAAAGAGAAGAATTCCCATTTTCTAGCCTCAAGGAGATTTCCTTTGAGATAGTAGACTCGATAATGCTCATTGTCGATAAATTCTGACGAATCTCGTTTTGCAGCCTGAGTGACTACTATTGACTCATGTCCTCTCTCTGCCAACTGTTGGGACAGATAATGTAGATATGACTCATAACCCCCAAGACCGGCAGGATTAAGGCTATCACAGAGATGGAGAATCTTCATCAGTACTACTCCGAACTAATCACACAATCTTTGTGTGGACCATCTAATCTATCTAGCTGTTACCACACCCGAAAGATTGTGTCTGGTGTTGATCAATTGAACGACCTTGCACGTATCGATTTGCCGGCTCTTGTAAGGGACCGTGATATCTATCATGATTTAGAAGGTCGTGTCTTTGTAGTACTCGGATACATTCAACCATCTAACCGAATACTCTCTTTTCTCAAGTACATTCCCGATCCATCAGGTGAATGGCAATCCGGTGAAATCAAATACAAGCGAATATTCTGGGGCAGCGTAGGCTCCACTGTTGAAGGGATGAAAATTATCTCTCCTGACTATATAGTCGAAGACTCTCATTTTGGTACTGATCTATTGGAGCCTCCAAGAGAGGTTGTTGCAAAATACTTCAGCCCAGAGATCAGACTGAAAGAGATCATGGATGTTGGTCCTGCTGACCCCCTTGAGGAACTTGCACAACGTGGAGCAAACACACTTCATGACACACTAGGTATTTCATGCGATCAAATCGGAGTCGCAGGAAGTGTTCTCTGGAAAGGACATAATCTAGAACGGTCTGATATTAACATGAACATCTATGGGTTTGATGTTTCTTGGACTTTGCACAACAATTACAATTTACTCATAGAAGGGAGAGAATATGCACGTCTACGTGACATTGCGGACTGGAAACATGCTATGAATAGAGTTCATGAAAGGGTTCCAATCATGAAGTCTAAAGACTTGCAGAATCTATTCTCTCGAAGACAGGCGCTCTGTCTGGATGATGTCTGCATTGGGATTACACCTATTCTCCTGCCACATGAAACTCCAATCACACATGGTAGCGAATCATATGCAACATTAACTACAAAGCCTATGACAGTCACAATGGAGATTGAAGACTCCGAATATGGCATCTTCCATCCAGCAATCTATGAAGGACAATCATCACCGCTTGATGTTCTTGATGGAGATTCTGTGAGTCGAATCATGGTGTATGATGGTGCTTTCGGAGGGCTTCTCAGAACTGGTGACCGTGTAGAAGTCACTGGAACCCTCCAAAGAGTTGTTCCGAGAAGTGAGGCTTCACCTTTCTATCAGATAATGGTGGGCACAAAATCAGGAGCTGGCAAGGAGTATATCCGACTACTTGTCTGAAGAAGTATCACAAGTGTCTTAGGTCTGAAGGTCTCTTCTCAAAATGATGACATCAAAAAAACTATTCCTGAAGGTTGCAGCCACTGATGGAGAGCGAACTAGAAAGGCACTTCTAGAACATAATTTGCTTGACACAAACCACAAGATATTGTCACAAGACAGCTCACTCTTCATACCTCTCATTCATGAGGTCAAGAAGGAATCTATTGACTCAATGCTTGGTCCTATCAACTATGAAACTGGAGAAATGGAATTTGCCCCCATATCTGAAGGTCCTAAGAACCTAATAGAAGCCCTTGCAGATCATCTCAGTCCTACTGAACTTGACCTTGTTCCTCGAGCATATGATCTGATTGGGGATATCGCTATTCTGGAGATACCCGAAGAACTATCGAGGCACAGTGAAACAATTGGTCGAGCATTCCACAGTCTCCATAAGAATTTCTCTACAGTTCTAGCCAAAAAAGGTGCAATCTCAGGGACTACAAGAGTCAGAGAGTATCAGCATCTTGCAGGTGATAAGAAGACAGACACCATTCACATTGAATATGGCTGTCGAATTGCAGTTAATCTGTCAAAAGCCTACTTCAGTCCGAGATTACTTGAAGAACACAACAGAATAGCTCAGCTCACAAAGGACAATGAGTTTGTAGTGGATATGTTCTGTGGTGTTGGTCCATTTCCAATCCACATAGCAAAACAGAGGAAAGCTCATGTTGTAGCCATAGACATCAATCCTGCTGCAATAGCTCTTCTCAAAAAGAGTATAGGATTGAATAGACTGGTTGGAACGATTGAGCCAATTGTTGGAGATGTCAAAAGCTTCACCAAGAGGGACATCGCTGATCGAGTCATAATGAACCATCCATCAGGAGCGTTTGACTTTGTTTCTGATGCCTGTCGTATCTTGAAACCACAGGGAGTACTACACTACTATGATTTCCATGGTGGGAATAATCCAGAGAATGCAATTGCCGACAAGCTCACTCAGCTGGTCAAAGATGCTGGTCATTCTGTTGTCAACGTGAACTTTGTGAGGAGAGTTCGGGATAGCGCACCATACGAGTATCAAATGGTGGTTGATGCGATTATTGCGTAATATAGACTAATTCACACTCAATGACAACACCACTCACCTTCAATCTTTTAACAAAATCACGACTAAGATCTGAAGCAGCTTTGTTTGCGTTGACCATTAGTGTTCGTCCACACTCGAAGGCACTTGTCCTAGAAACCATGCTCGTTGAGTCACCATAGGTCAGTCCAGGGCTTCCAGTTCCAATAATCTCCTCGTTCTGTCCATCAACATCCATTCTGAGGATTATCTTTGTATTCGATAATGAAGCAAGTCTCTTTATTTCAGGACTTAATTCATTTAGAGTAATTTCTGAACGAACACCAACTATACATGTTCCCTGTTTTGTAAGCTGTTTCTCTGATGTAAGTTCAACCGTTGTCTTATGCTCACCTATTATGTTCTCATGTCCGTACGCCTTGAAACGCACTCTCTGCATGATTGTTATACTGCGCCCAAGCCTTTTATGAATGCATGCCATCTCTATCAGTGATTCACATGCCTGAAGACCGTTTCAAGAAAACAATCGATGATTTAGTTCGACGTTTGCGAGGCTATGGCTACATCAAGACCGATGAGATGGAACGTGCCTTTAGGACTGTGCCAAGAGAAGAGTTTGTACGCTCTGACACTCGAAACCATGCGTATCGCGACTCCCCACTCCCAATAGGCCTAGGTCAGACAATCTCTGCTCCGCATATGTGTGTGATAATGTGCGAAGCCCTTAGACTGAAGCCTGGCCTTAAGATCTTGGAGGTAGGTGCTGGTTCTGGATATCATGCTGCTCTATGTGCAGAGATGGTCGCCCCCAAATCTACTGATACCCCTGGTCATGTCTATACCACAGAGATTGTTGGTGGATTGATTGATTTTGCGAGGGGAAACCTTGAACGTAGTGGATATGATGATCGAGTCACCCTCATTCATGCTGATGGTGGAATAGGATTACCTGAACATGCCCCATTTGATAGAATACTTGTTGCAGCAGCAGCACCATCCATTCCAGAACCACTGGTCGATCAACTCAGTCCTGGCGGCATTATGTTGATTCCAGTTGGTGGGAGGGGATTCTTCCAAGAACTCATGATGGTAGAGAAAAATGAGGCTGGAGAGGTTTCTCAGAAACGCTGGGGTGGTGTGGCATTTGTGCCTCTCACTGGTAAGTATGGTCATTAGGTCAAGTTATCATGTGTAAAGGGATAACTGTCAGAATGACCTTATCATCATCAGCAAGACCAAGAGCATCCCTAATGTTAATTGGTGCCACGATCTCTAGGATCTCCTCGCTGTGATGTGTACGCTGTGCAATAACTACAGCAGCTTCTATTTTCCGGTTTACCTTTACGCGGTAGCATATCACATCACCAAATGTGCGACCCTTATGTGTGAAACCACTGACCACTAACGGTGGAGTGTTCTTCATTCTGCCAATTGCCTTGCGTGAGTCATCATCTGTTATCTTCACATTTAGCGTTCCAAGATGAGGCTTGAACCCCAGAGCAGCCTTTAGTTTTGAAGAATAGACATCAACATAATACGCCCCCTCACCCAAGCCTGTGACAACCGAGCCCTCTATAACAATCTCATCTTCGGGGGGTGCGAATGCAATCTCCAAGTTTGATAGGACATACAACAGTTCATCGCGTCCCTTGTTTGTAATCTGAAGGAGCATACCCTCTGCTGTGTGCATCCTGCTTAAGTAACCCTGTTCAACACATTGCGTAATCCTTCTTGATGCAGTCTGTTGGCTAACATTCAGAATTTCTCCCAGCTCTCGTGTAGTGATTGTTGTCTTACTATGGATTGCCCCCTTGTTAGCAAGAGAATACAATGTGAACCATATTTCCGGGATAATCATCATAATCAGTCCTTCAAGCGCGCTTCAACATCATCCAGTTTTTTCATCAGCTTACTCTGCCCAAAGGCTCTTGTGAGGTCTCCACGAGTTCGCTCAACCAGAGACCGTCCAACATCACATTTTCTTCTTAAATCGGGAACTAACGCATTGGGATAATCGAACGAATGCAGCTCCTCGAGAATTTCCTCCATGAAGCCTAAGAGGGTTTCAGCCTTCTCCAAATTATCATTACGCAAAAGATCCAGTGTAGCTCTTCTCAGCTCGCCCACTGTATCTGCAAGACCATTTAGGTATGCTCTTGATGGGATGCCATATTCATCAGGAGGTGTGAATTTGTTAGATTCCAAGAGTGAGAGTAGGTTCACAGCCTCAGTCAGTTCCTGATAGGCAATATCAAGACCTCTTGACTTTAACATGAAGTCACTAACAGAAATTTCTTGTGAGGCCTCAATAATCAACTGTTTGGCCTCACTGACCAAGATTTTAGCTTCGCTAAATTCTCCTCTGTGTGTCATTTTGATTGCCTCACTACACTTACGAACAGCCTTTCTTCCAAGTGGCAGTGTTCTCTCTCGAACTGAATCATCTTCATCAATCTCGTTTCGAAGTGGTGTGAGGATATCTGCTAGTTTCATCTTATTCCTCCTCGCTTCAGTCATAGCTTCTTAATTTGTTTACTGCGTGAAAGCAGTACAACCCTGCTCTCAACCTGCTCATCCAGAAGATAATATCCTGTCAATGCTGCAAGCCTCTCTGAAAATGCATAAATCTCACGATGCGTGGGCACATTGTTCTGGTCTAGACGACCTCTTGAGGACCCTAGGAACATATACCCCTTAACTTCAATGAAGTCAGGTTCACCTATTTCGATGAGTCTAGAATAAGCTCGCTCATTATGCATGTTTCTATTTGCCACCATTGTCAATCTATTGACAGTTCTGGTGCTAAGAGACTGCAGTGTTTCTTGTGATTTCAGAATACGAGTCCAACCATCACGAAGGCCTGGTCTGCAGAGTGTTTTGTAAGTACTTTCATCAGCTGCTGCAAGTGTCACATATAGCTGCGTCGGTAAAGACATTGTTGATAATACATCTGGCTGAGTACCATTTGTCACAAGAAATGATGTCATACCTCTTTGATGAATCTCATCGATGAGGTCACTTAGTAGAGGATAAAGTGTTGGCTCTCCTGCCAATGAGATTGCTACATGCTTTGGGTCTCTCGCTTCTTTGTACTTTCTCTCTGGAACCATTGCATTGACTTCAGGATTATATCCTCCAAGAGACCTCAGGTTTGCCATAAATACAGCATCCATGAGCTCTTTAACGGGCATCACATCTGAAATAGACACATCTATCTGATTCCAGCTCACTCCAATATCTGAAGGAGTTATCCGCCAACAGAACTCGCAGCTCTGAGTGCACTTATCTACGACAGGAGTCATTTGAAGGCATTGGTGAGACTGGATTCCATAGAATCGTTGTTTGTAGCATGAGGTATCATGAAGAAGCGCTTTCTTTTGCCACTGACAAGCCTTGTAGGCACCTCTACTTCCAAGTAGATGGTACCCTTGTTTCTCGAGCTTTTCGCTCAACTCAATTGGCATGTCAGAGTTCAAACTTGGTCGAAGGCATGTCTATTGTATATCTTATCAGGGTTTGGCAATGTCCCTACATGGCTAAGACTTTCGTGAAGAAAGGTCTTCTGCGAAACTCTCTTGAGTGCTCCAAGACCCTGTCAGGAGCTTTTTCCTTGATAGTTCTCCAAGGTTTCTTCTGCTCTCTGAGTCAAGTCTACCCGGAGGTTCATTCTCGAATGCACTACCAGGTAGTGGCATGAAGACATGTCCATGAGTCTTCGCTCCCATCCCAGCTAGAGAGTAACAGAGATCAATGCTCTCGCGCAACTCTGTCTTGGTTTCACCTGGTAGCCCGAAAATCATGTCCACATGTGGGATGAAACCACACTCTAGAGCAATGTCGATTGCAGCCAATCCTTCCTCAACCGTGTGGTGGCGATTAGCTAGTTTGAGAACCCGGTTGCTACTTGATTGAAGACCAATCTGAAGCGTTTTGTTTGCTATATATTCCCTCATCATTTCAAGAATTGGCTTAGTGACAAACTCGGGTCTAACCTCTGAGGGGAACGAGCCAAAGAAGACCTCTTCCAATCCTTCAATCTTGGTCACTGTTCTCAATAGCCTCTCAAGCTTGTCTGGTTCTACAGTGCGACCTCTACCACCGTAGGACAGAGCATTTGGTGAAAGAAACCATGTTCGATTGAATCCACTTTTTTCGACAGCTTTCTCCAGCCAATGAACGATAGCCTCTATAGACCGATTTCGTACCCTTCCCCCTGTAAGAAAGGGCGTGCAGCAGAATTTACAGGAATATGGACAGCCGCGCGTGACCTCAATTGGTCCTACAATATTCAATCCCAATGCAAAGGGGGGATACGCATCAAGATCAACAGGTTCAAGGTCTCTTGGCTTTGGACAATCCTCTGTTTCTTTACCAACAACACCTGAGATACCAATAGGATCCATACCATTCATCAGATACCATAGTAGCTCAGGAAATGTCTTTTCACCCTCCCCTACAACTACATAATCAAACCCACTCTCAAGAAGCTCCAATGGTCGTGCACTGGCATGCGCACCTCCACCTACAATGGTGACAGAGTTGCCAAACTTCTCTCTTACATATCTAATCTCCCTGTAAATTCGATTAGTCTGTGTGCTCATGACCGAATAAGCAATTATTGTAGAGCCCTTTGCAATACTCGCTCGTATCTTATTGGTAGTTATCCTTACAGGTGCTTCTGTAATAAGTTCGGAGAGTCGATGGTCTGTTTCAACTGCTCCCAGAAGAGCTGCCAGACTATACCTTGACGAAGAATGAGCACTGAAGATGAGGGTATGGGAATCCACCTGTTGCACGCGCTCTAGTTGACAACTCGCTCAGCAATACCTTTCTCAGTCACACTCATGACACGGATTTCGCCACCTGACTGAGCATCTCTTGCGATACCAGCTTTGACTGCATTGATTGCCATCTCTTCAGCCTCCTTTACAGTCAAGGTTGGTTTGTATCCATCCTCAAGAACACCATATGCAGTAGCTATTCCTGACCCGGTCGCTGTGAAATCATCTGGAATTAGAGACCCTCCCATATCCAATGTGAAAAGCTGAGGCCCATCAGCATCTACTCCAACCACAACAGTCTGGACGAATAATGGTGCCATGCGTCGTGCATAGAGAGTATTAGCCAGCATCTTTGAGAGAGCCTTTACAGTGATTTCCTTCTTCTGATTCAATTCATACAGTTTGATTTGTGCCTTTAGTCTGTTAACCAACATCTGATAGTCTGAGGTTAGACCTGCAGACGCAAGAACTATAGTATCTGTAAGCTTGAACGCTTTAACACCTTTATCGGTCAAAACAAAGGTACCCCAAGTGATTAGTGAGTCAGTGGCCACTACTACGCCATCACTGCACTTTATTCCGACAACAGTTGCACCAGTTGGAAGTGACATTATCAATAAGCCTCCGAAAGGGGAGCTAGTCTGTGTTGGTCACGTCCGCTCGTTTTAAAACGTTTGCGAACTGTCCTATCTTGCCATGAAGGAGCTTGACTAAGTTGAGAAGACTCAATCCCTTTGCAAACATCCCAACTATATTGACTGCAGAGGAGATTATCAAGTTTGCTCATAATAGGTCAACCAAGATTAGCATGAAAAGCTCGCTCAGAATGAAGAAGATTGAGCGAAGTCGCATCAGAGAAGTTGCCAGACTTCAAGAGTTTACAAAACAGGTCAAGACAAAGCTTTCCGAGGCTGTGGAGCAATTTCCCTCAGTGGAACGACTTCATCCATTTTATGTAGAACTATCTGAAATCCTGGTGGGCAACGACAGACTAAAGCAGTCCCTAGGAGCTGTCTACAATTGTATTCCTCCAATTGATGATATCACTGACAAACACCTTCAAGCGATCAAACTCGCAGATGATTTTCGTCAGATGAAAAAATCAAGAAGCGCCGCCAAGGGACGAATCTCCTCAATTATCCGAGCAACAGCTGACAATCTGGACTTCATAATTAATGCGAAAAACACTCTCTCTAAACTCCCTGGAATCACACCCAACTCTCCAACCATAGTCTGTGCAGGGTTTCCTAATGTGGGAAAATCAACACTCGTGAAGGCTGTTTCTACAGCTGAGCCAGAGATTGCATACTATCCCTTCACTACAAAAAGTGTGATAATCGGACACTTGAAAGTGGACAATCACAATGTACAGATTGTGGACACCCCAGGGATCCTTGACAGACCTATGGCAAAGCGAAATGAGATTGAACGTGAGGCAATTGCCGCGTTGAAGTACCTAGCAAATGTCATCATCTTCATGATCGACCCCTCAGAAACATGTGGATGGACATTTGACCAACAACTGAATCTATTGAACGAGGTCCAGAAGATGTTTCCAATAAACCCACTTTTGATAGTCCTGAACAAGATTGACATCACTCCCGTCGAGAAGCTAGAAGAGGCTAGAAAGAAACTGCCTAAGTGTCATGAGATTGTAGCTTCTGAGGGAATTGGGGTTGAGAAACTGATCAAAAAAGCAGTTGAAGAGGTAGACCTGACTTCACTTCAAGAGTCTATTGATGAATATCTCGCATCTTTGTCAGAGTGACAATCCTCTACCTTCCACGAGAACAGTTCCAGGTTCTCCAGTTCTGCCCTGCACATCGATTCGTGTTCCTAGGACCTTCTTTACCGCCCAGATATTTGTCGTTAGATGGGATGTTACCATTGCCACACCAATCTTACTTGTTCCCTTTGCCATTGCTAGATAGGGGATTAGCATGTCACAAAGATGAGAATCTATTGCCTTTCCTGTTGAAACTTCGGCTACCAATTGAGAGGCTGCATCAACTCCAACACTTTCTGCACTCTTCCCACGTTCACCAAGTTCGTCCGCGCCCATTCTGAACCCACGTTCTGATTGAGCCCAAATCACTATACCACTTCCTGGCCCTAAATGTGGGTCTTCTTCCCTACTATAGGACTCACGAGCTATGTCTGGCTCAACCTCCAGATGCTTGATTATGATCTCCCCTGCAGATGCTGCCTGTCTTTCTGCTATATGCTCAGGCAAACGAACACAATGGGATATTCCTCCTACACTGCTGATATTTCCAAATTGAGTCCCCTCAAGTGGTTTGATACTATCCACCGGAGTTACTTCACATATTACATTTCCACCACCTCTGGGAAAATGACCGCGTTTTCTCTGAAGAATCTGTATCTTTGGCCCCAAAATCTCCAATGTGTGTACGAAGACATTGTTCAAGTAATCAATCGGTGGACTCCATTTCACATCTGTTCCACCTCGGAGCTTGAAGCTGATGGGTTCTGAGGACAATACTGCAGGAGGAAGTGCCGCCTGAAGAACGAGGGAGATTGAGCCTGCTGTACCTACATCATAGCTTATCGTACCGCCTCGACGTTGGCGTGGTACAAATTCTACAACCGTACTTCCTACTTGCAACCCCTTGATTTCAGCATCAACGATTTTTCCTGTGATCTCAATCCCAGCAATGTGCTGATTCTTGAGACCTGGCTTTGGTCTACCTGCACGTATATTGAAAACTCGAACTGGCCTCATGGTCAGTGCTGAGAGTGAAACCGCTGTGCGTAAAATCTGACCACCACCCTCACCATATGAGCCATCTATTTCAATCATCTATCGAACCCTGTGAGCAATCTGTGAATCCTGTTAAGAACTTCTTCCTTTTGTCCCAGTACTAACCCTTATTTGTCATATGCGCCCCACCTAGAGCGATTACAATGAGGTCGCTGTTTATTGGGCGGTTTCAGCCAATCCATATAGGCCATATTCATACAATCAAACAGATCTTGGCAAAGGAAGAAGACATAATCATAGTCGTTGGCAGCTCTCAATACTCTCACACCCCAGATAATCCGTTCACTGGTGGCGAGAGAGTGATGCTCATAAGGCAGGCACTGATTGATGAGAAACTTCCCCTTGAACGTATCACAGTGATTCCACTCTCAGACATTAATATCCATCCGCTCTGGGTCAGTCACATGCGTTCCTTTGTACCTTATTTTGACAAGGCGTACAGCCACAATCCACTTGTCAAGAGACTACTGGAAGACGGTGGCATCAAGACCGATTCAACAAAGTTACTTGAGAGGTCAACATATAGTGCAAGTCATATCCGTGACTTGATACGATGGGGTAATGATGAATGGGAATCTCTTGTACCTAAAGGCGTGGCTGAACTGATCAAGAAACACAAGCTCGATGAGCGAATTCGAGAAGTAGGTGAAATTAGCACGAAGAAGTAACTTTTCTTGACCAATCCTTTAAAAAGACACCACGAAAAACAAAGATTTGGTGAACGTCGATGCTAGGTGAATACGTTCCGAAACTTCATTAAACCACTTATTCTCAGTCCTAGCCAGTTCCATGCATCAAAAACCACACAGAGGATAACAACATGAGTAACGAAAAAGACGATACGAAACTTGTCATCTTTGACATGGACAAAGAGAACAACTTCCCTGATTGGTACACCGAGATATGTAGAGTTGCTGAGCTGGCAGATGTCAGGTATGGCGTGAAGGGATTTACCCCATTTCTTCCTTGGAGTTTCATGAGCATGAACCTGATGTTTGAAATCTTAGAAGATGTACTCCAGCGAAAGGACCATCTGCCCATGTTGTTTCCCACTGTGATTCCTGAGAGCAATCTCACAAAGGAGGCAGAACATATTGAGGGGTTCACTCCTCAGGTATTCTGGATTGAAGAAATCGGCGCAGGTGAAAAATTGGAGGAGCGATTGGCACTAAGACCCACAAGTGAAACTGCAATCTACCCTATGTATTCACTCTGGGTACGTAGCTGGCGTGATCTCCCCATGAAAAGATACCAGCGATGTTCTGTCTTCAGATCAGAGGTAAAGAGTACACGTCCATTTCTGCGTGGAAGAGAGTTTCTGTGGATTGAGAGTCATAATGTCTATGCTACTCATGAAGAAGGAAAAGCACAAGTCATTGAGGACTTGGAAACCTCTAAAGAAGTCTGTACAGATAACTTCGGACTACCTGTCATGGTGTTTCGAAGAAGCCAATGGGATAAATTTCCTGGTGGTTTGAACACATATGCTGCGGACACATTAATGCCGGATGGTAAGGTGATTCAGCTCCCTTCAACGCATGACTTGGGTGATAACTTTGCCAAAGCCTTTGACATTAAATTTCTCAGCAAGGACAATGAAACAGTCTATGCATGGCAGACGTGCTATGGACCTGCCATCTCGAGAATTTATGGTGCAATGATCTCTGTTCATGGCGATAATAAGGGCCTCAGACTGCCTTTCAAGGTCGCTCCCTATCAGGTGGTGATTGTCCCTATATTCAAGGGGAAAAACATTGACACTGTTCTAAAATATTGTAAAGACATCAAGAAGCTGTTGAAGAAGTCCGGAATTCGAGTTCATCTTGATGATAGCGACATGACTCCTGGTTGGAAATATCATTACTGGGAAATGAAAGGAGTCCCCATACGAGTAGAGGCTGGTCCCCGTGACATCAAACACAACAGTGTTGTGTTGTTCCGTCGAGATACTATGAAACGCCAAACTGTAAACTTGAAAGAAGTGAAAAAGAGGGTCGTAGCTCTAGGAAAAGAAATTGATGCTAACCTTCTCAAGATGGCTGAGGCTAAGTTTGAAGGTCTTATTGTCGATGCAGAACGCCTTGGGGAGATAGACGATGCATTGGACCATGGGAAAATTGCACGAGTCCCCTTCTGTTCCATAGAGATGGATGCTTATTCCTGTGCTGAACAGATCGAGAAGAACACCCGGGGCGAAATCCGTGGGACCCGAATCGACATCGATGAAGAACCTGAGGGAGTCTGCGTTGTATGTGGGAAGGTAGCCAAAGAGGTCGTTTATATAGCCCGCTCCTATTAGAGCAGAAGTCCACAGATATCCGGATATGATATTGGAGAATCGTGGTAACCATTTGGAAGTTGAGTGGATGAAAGTACTAGTTCCCTATCCTGATGAACTTGTCAAGATATTCAAAACCATAATTGGTGACCAAGCTGAAGTTATTCAGTCGGAACGTACAACAGAGTCGATGCTTGAAATTGGTGGGGACGCGGAAATCATCGGGTCTGTCATCGTTCCTAGTGAATATATTCGAAAAGCATCGAATCTTCGTATGATTCAAACATTTGGAGCTGGAATCGATAGTGTAGACCTTGATGCTGTGAGAGAGCGTGGCGACATCATTGTCTGTAACAATCATGTCAACTCTGCTGAAGTCGCTGAATTTGCAATATCGTTGCTTCTCGCGGTTGCCAAGAATCTCATTCCAAGTGACAGAGAACTTAGAACTGGGAATTGGGTCCATAGATGGGGTGGTCCTGTTCCAAATATCGAGATTCGAGGAAAAAAAGTTCTCATCATTGGATTAGGTCACATTGGTGCTGATATAGCTAAAAGATTGAGGTCTTTTGAAGTCACAATTACTGCTGCAACTCGAAGTGGAACCTCAAGCAATGATAATCTTGTAGATCATATTGTTGGTATTGATGAAGTAAAACCCCATGTTTCAGACTCAGACCTTGTAATCCTGTCCCTGCCCCTGACGGATGAATCTGAGGGTCTTGTTAACAGAGAGTTCCTCTCCTGGATGAAACCAACCTCCATTTTAGTGAACATATCTCGCGCTCAAATCATTGACGAACAAGCACTCTATGAAGCGCTAAAGGAAAAACGGATTCATGGTGCAGGAATTGATGTGTGGTGGAGATATCCCACACAATGGCGCGGAATAGCAGTCCCACCCTCTGATGTACCATTTCACGAGCTCGATAACATTGTAATCTCACCTCATAGAGCGGCATATTCAGCAAACACTGAGCGTGAATTGTTCCAGTTTGCAGCATCAAACATTCTCCGATTCATTCGTGGTGAAACTCCCTTGAACATAGTAGACCTCGAACGGGGCTATTAATCATCCAATGCAAAAAATGTAGGAGAACTTCTATCCCCCTATCATATCTGATTGTAATAGGGAGTATGGTTTCATGGAACGTACATTATACCTCAGTGAGTCGGAGAGTCAAGACTTTAAGGAAAGCCTCAATCATCGCAGAGGAAACAGTCAATATTCGGGGGACGACGCATTGACCCTAGAAAGTCTTTCAGAAATACCTGGCGTAGGTGAGAAAGTCAAGCAAGCCCTTATTGATCACTTCGGAAGCGAAACTCTAGCTCTCAAAGTGATCCATGACTCACGAGTTGACCTAGTAGCTGCTGTACCAGGCATTGGATCTAGACAAGCAGTCAACCTTGTCAAAGGCGCATTTGAGAAGGAATTTGGTGCAAGCTCTAACATGCTACTTCGTAGTCAGGACATCAGGAAAATATACGAGTCAACCCTTGAAATCATTCGAAGTTACGCAAATACGACCTATGCGAAGGATAAACTATTCCTCTATTTTCCACTGCCCCCGGAGAAATTGGATGTCATTCTTGAGAGGCAGAAGTATTTCACAGATGCAGCTCAGATGTCCAGAGAACTTACACATGACCAGCGAGAGAAGTTAAGGGACCTTCTGAGCCAGGTCAGAGGGCTCTATCGGCGGGTTAAACCACGTAGACTCGAAGGCCGTGTAATCATCACAAATGATGACAAAGTGTTTGACACATTAGTCAAGGATGGAGTTGATAGATGGTGTCCTGTCTATGTGCTATCTGAGGGTGAAAATGCTGCTGACTATGCCCACGGTTATGATTTGGTTCTATTCATATCGCCTCTGGGAATCTATGATGACTCGGTAGACATGCTTGATAATGTAGAGATCCTAGGAAAGGATTGGTCAATCGAGGATGTGCTTCCAGAGAAGACAGTGAGCTTCTATGCCCGTAATTATCGTGTGATTGATGCATCATGTAAGATTGTCGATGCGTTCAACGAGCTTCCGACGAATGACTCAGTCTACACTTTCACATCTGGACTAGACTTTGATCGACTCACAAAAGTGGGTGAGGTTCTCAGGAATTTGGATGAGGATGGTGACCTGGCTCAGGGTATCGATGCTGACCTTGATAGATACCGAAATGCGGTAAAGATATTCCCAACTGCAATAGCCGAAACTGAGGCATGGCTGAATGACGAAATAACCTCACGGATTTCAAAGAGTGAGGTCACACTTGGCGGTCAACAAATCATCAGTATCCTACAATCTGCTGACATGGAGGGAGCAGATGGAAGTGCGTTGCGAAATATGTTGCCAGCTGAGATAGTTGAAACCTTCACAACAACGCTCCAAGAAGCCGAGGACAAGCTAGTTCAGTTGCTACGACTCACACTACGAGAGGCTGATTGGGTGACAGGTATCATCAGTGAAGAGATCTCACTTCCTGTAAGGATGGTACCCAATCAAATCAATGATCTCGAGGACAAGCTAAGACGCAGATTCGCTGACAGGCAGTTCCGGTTAATCAAGAAGTTCGCAAATGAGCTTGATGAATTAAAGGAGGTCGTGACCCAGGCAGTCCAGACACTCCTTGAGTTTGATTTATTCCTCGCTGTAGGACTGTTTTCAGCGGACTATGCACTAAATACGCCTGAAATCTCACTTGAGTACTCTGGAGTTGGTGTTCAAGGAGCAACGAACTTATTCTTGATGGAGAGTTATCTTAGGGGAAAACATGGAGCTGTCGAACCTATCGATTATGCCATCGGAAAGACTCCCTATCAGCCTACGGGCACGAATGGGGAGAACTGTGCAATCTTGTCTGGGGCAAACAGTGGTGGAAAGACCACTACAATTCAGACACTCGCCCAGATAGTTGTCTTAGCTCAGTCCGGATTACCAGTTCCTGCCAAGAAGGCATATCTCCCAGTCTTTGAGGAACTATACTTCTTCTACAAGAGTAGAGGCATGGTGAGTGCTGGTGCTTTTGAAACAACTCTGAAACAGTTTGCAGAGATTGTCGTTTCAGAAAAGGCGAAGCTGGCGCTCTTTGATGAAGTTGAAGCAATAACTGAGCCCGGAAGTGCTGCTAATGTCATTGCAGGGCTCATTGAGATTCTTCAGAGCGATCCCAAAACTTCTACAGTCATATGCAGTCACCTAGCCAGAGAGATAAATGAGGTGACTGATGCTCCTATCAGAGTGGATGGAATCGAGGCTAGAGGGCTTGATGAAAATCTGGAGCTGATTGTAGATAGAACTCCCAAGTTTGGAATACTGGCACGCAGTACGCCAGAGCTCATTGTGGAAAGACTTTCAAAACTAGCCAAAAGTCCCAAGAAGGAAGTCTACACTAAGATCTTGGAAAATCTCACCAGAGTTCGGTCCAAATGAGTCAACGAGTCCTAGTCTTTGGAGATGCTCATATCCCCGCACGAAGAGATTCCATTCCTGAGGCTTTCTACACTCATATACAAGAAACCACCTATGATTTGGCTCTGATTACTGGAGACCTTGTACGGGAATCAGATATGCGGTCTGCTCTTCCCCCTCTTCCACGGAGTTTCATTGTTGTTGGGAACATGGACTATAGTAGTCAGTATAACTTTCACGAACAGATTCAACTTGATGAGTTCAATATCCTTTTACTTCATGGCACCCAACTCCGACCTAGGGGCAACATTAAACAGCTCTCAGAGATTGTGCAGAAGATAGGAGCTGACATAGCTATTCATGGTCACACTCATACAGCCTCCATTGAACTCTACAAAGACCAGCTGTTTCTGAATCCTGGAACCATTTCAGGAGCCACAGGTGGTTGGGCTGGTAAGACTGATGCCAGTTTCATCGAACTTGAAGTGAGCAAAGACAGATTACTGGTAACACTCTTCCACACTGATTGGAAGGTTGTGAAAGAATCAACTGTACGATTCAGAAAACATGAGAGTCGAATTATACGACTCTAATAATCTCCCCATGGGTCCGGACTCAAGAGCCTCATGTAGATTCGTTTGAGTATGTTAGAACTTACAAGTACAGCATCTCTGGTTGTGCTCTGGATGTCAACGGTCTTGGATGACACCTTGGGTGATCCTAGAATCTTTCCGAACATCCCCCTCTTTCCTTTGCCACCTCCAAATGGTTTGACAATTTCAAGAGCCACCTTTTCAATCTCTTCTTCAGGAAAGATATCCCGTGTAAATCTAAGTTCTTCAAAGAATATTGAGAGGGTTTCTTTCACAGCCATTTTATCTGGAGGATCCTCTGGCAACTCAGAAACTATGTCCAATGCTCTTTTCCTGAGATTCGATGATAATATTGACTGAATCTCCTCAGCAAGCTCACGGTTCAACGCGCATGCAACACCAATATTGATCATGAGAATCCTGATTCGATCAAGAAGCATTCCTATGTTGCTACCGATCAATGATTTGCTCCTCATCGAAACCAGCCAGTCCTCATAGGTTTCATTGACCGTGCGTAACTCCTCCTCATACTTGACAAGTTTATCAATCTCTTCAGGTGGGATCAATGTGCACCACACGGTCATCTGGACATGGTTGCTGGACTCAGGTGACATATCATTGGACTCGTCGTTCTCCGTTTTCAGTATTACTTGTGTATGTCTTTGCGCTTGTGAATTACTTCTAATACCCAGTTGACTTGCGTTCTGGGGTGGTTATGGATATGACAAGGTACAAGGTGACAATCGAAGTAATTGATATTCTGGGAGAGGGCAAGTGTTCCATGGACCAAAAAGTGGGCGATACCTATAGCTATCCTGAAGACAGAGGAAAAATGTGTCCCAGTTCATTTCATAATCTCTTTCCGTGGATAATGGTAATGGAATCTGGTGGAAGCTTTTTTGGTTCAGTGGAAGACCATATGACAACTGGCTGTCCCGACTATAGACACCAAGTCGTTTACAAGATCTCCCGAAAAATTGTTGAAGACTGATCTCTTTTATATGCACTAGACAGTTAGAGGATAGTTCCATGGACGATGAAGCAGAGTATTCAATCAGCACTGATATCGAGTATGGTCCACTCGAATTGATTGATATTCCAAATCTAATCCAAGCAAGTAGGAAGAAATGGCAGAACTTCTCTTTATGCGAGGTGAATGATTGCGTTGTTAGGTTAGGTGTAATCCATGGAGAGTTTCATTGGCACAAACACGATAATGAGGATGAATTCTTCTATGTGATTGATGGATCGTTACATATTGACACAGAAAATAAAGTTCATAGTCTGAAATCAGGACAGGGTTTCCTGGTGCCAAAAGGAGTCATTCATCGAACAAGAGCTCCAGAACGTACATCCATCTTGATGATTGAGGGAAAGACAGTGACTCCAACCGGAGACTAGAAGCATCGAATTCAAAAGATTACTTAGGACATTCTAATATGCCATGGAAAACATTCGGCCTCTTCGAGATTCAGACAGGGAAGACATCCTTGAGATTGCTAAACACACATGGGAAGGTCATGACTATGTACCATACTTCTTTGATGCGTGGATTAAGGACAAAGACTCATACACTGCTGCTATTGAGAGAAATGGACATGTTGTCGCTTTGGCAAATCTTAGAGTGATTGAGAATGGGCGAACTGGATGGATGGAGGGACTTCGCGTCCATCCAGACTATAGAGGTCAAGGGCTTGCATCCATTCTAACCCAGCATGTTGTGAAATTAGCAAGGGAGATTTCAGTCGAACGTATTCGATATACAACTGCTGTTGACAATGAGAAATCTATCCATCTTGGAGAATCTGTAGGCATGAAGAGAATATTCGATCTCGCCGTTCATTGGCAAGACAGAATGGATGAGGTGTCTTTGAGCGCTCCAGTCAGTTC
>LRSL01000010.1 GCA_001563335.1 Candidatus Thorarchaeota archaeon SMTZ1-45
ACCTTATTGAATCATTTAGTCAGAGGCTTTTGAGGTTTGATGTTCGCACACTTGATTGAGCACCAAGAAGGCCAATCTCTCACGAACTTAGAGCAGAGCTGATGCGAGTTTTTATCTCAATTCCCGGAGTTCTTATTCTCGATTCATTAGGACACAACTATATGCCTATCATGATTCCTATTCCTTTTTAGTTCCTCTATTGTGGATTACTCGTGCTCTATATATCGAAACGAAACATAGCACTGAATCATCAAACAAGTCAAACAATCGACAGTACAACTTGACGGACATGACTTATTAAAAATGCAATCGTTTATTGGAACAGTTAGCAAATTAACTTTGGAGAACAGGTTGGCAGTAATATCGAATGGTTGCACAATGCTTGTCCAAGGCTATCCTCGAGGTTCATGTCTAGTGGAAACTTCAGAGGGTGCAAAGAAGATGGCGTGCACAGCCACACTTCGCCACAACCCTGACTCTGGGCATGAACGACTGATAAAATCACTACTCGTATCTCGTCCAGAGGACTATCTCTCCATATATCAGAGTGGCTGCAATCATACGTGTCTAAAGTGTCACTCACATGAGTTCAGTAAGGTTGTCACTGGAAAATGGATGTCCGCATCTGATATAGCCAACGTGGTTTCAGAATATTTGGATTATGTGACAGTATTCGAGCCTAAAGAGGCTGCCACTAGTTGGCATGCACATCGTCTTTGCAATCACTGCGGCATGTGTGTCACTATGGGGAAACGCCCACCCAAATGTCCTGAGAAACTATCTCCAGAACAAATAGTCCTGAGCCCTCAGGGTTTCGGACCTGCGCGTAACATTATCGCGTTTACTGGCGGTGATGTTCTCTGTAGACCTGAGTTCTATATAGAAGCAGCTGAGAAGATCAAAGAGGTGAGCAATGATTTCCACGTCTTGCTTGAAACTAATGGCTACGGACTTACTCCCAAGAACCTAGAAGCCTATTCAGAAGGGGGCATTGACGCATTTTGGCTTGACATCAAGGCTTTCACTGAGAACACCTATCGCAAGCTTTGCGGGACCACTAATCAACACATTCTCTCGAGTGTTGAGAGAATAATCAATCATGGCTTTACCTTGGAGGTGCTGACTCTCTACATTCCTGATATTGTTGAAACAGATGAACATATACAAATCGCAGAGTTAATTGCAGAAACTGACACTGGGATTCCTACTACTTTACTTGCCTTCTTTCCCTGCTACAAACTTCTCTCTCCAGATTATAGACCTCCAACAGTTCAAGAGATGGTCAAGAGCTACACTGCAATGCGCGAAGTTGGACTTGAGAATTTACGGATGAGCAACTTTGGGGTATTTGTTAAGACTGATCAAGACAGGCAGTATCTGAATGAAGCTTTAGGCTCTAAAACAATCTGATATCATGATCTAGATTATTCCTCCCCAGAAGGTGACTATGAACATCGCCTCTGAAGGAAAGTACACAAGAGCTCCAAATGGCACTCTGACAACAGTCTTTGGGACCTCTCTCAATGGGATCATATCCCCAAGATAGTTAAATTCCTGATCTGGTCCACCAAGGTACTCAACCACCGTTGTAATTGCATAATCATCCGTTAGCCAAGGCGACCATGCAAGAATAGCAATCATTGCAACTATAATGATGACAAAACTACGGCGTCGAGTAACTAATTTCCGAGTCATACGCACTCATTGACTAATATGGCACTCACTTCGTATATGCATTTCTTACCCAATTTGAGAATGTCTATAAGGCGTCGGATAGAGAACCAGCTGACTGACTGAGTTAGGGAGCCCTTGTAAGAGTTGTACGATCCAAAATCAACCAGTGGACGCATAATGTTCATCGGAATCTACATCATCTGGATTGCTATTGGAGTATTGATGGGATTTTTCTTCATAGACTTTGCCAATTCTTGGCCTGACTGGGGGCCAGGTCCTCATCCATCTATGTTTGTCTGGATTCCATTCGCTATTGCTGGTGTTGGTGTCTTTGCACTCATAGTTCAGATAGTGAATGTAGTGAATGAGCGAGACGAATCAAAGCATGCTCAAGGATTTTCAGCGAGAACATATTCATATGATGATGTCCCATCAACAAGTACACGAACATCTGGCTACCTTGAACCTACGCAATCCTACCAAGCTCCCCCATTCTGCAGTCAATGTGGTGCGGAGTTAGATTCAGAACTAGTTGAATGGATAGGACCCCTGCGATTCAGATGTCCATCTTGCGGAAGAACAGGTAAGGCTGAAGAAACACAATTCTAGTATATCTGTAGATTTGTATCATATTCTCATGGTGCATGACAGGCAATATTCCCTGCAGAGGGGTAAGAGTCAATCAGCAATTACTTTCCTTCATTCTCACGCAGTAAGAACTTCTTCTCCTTTTTATGGAACCAAAAGTGCTATGGTAACTCTTAGGAGAACCTTATGTGTTTCTAAGCTCTTAATACACTAGAGCGTAAGACAATGAGAAAGTCATTGTATGTTCTATTGGCAGCAACAACAATTGGTTTATTCATAATGACCTTGTGGACTGGAAGTATTTTCTTCTCTGTCATCTCGCAGCGGGATCAGAGCGTAACTGACAACATCCAATATATCGAGGATGATCCAATAGAAGGGCAGGTGACGATCAGCGTCCGTAGTAAGATGTACGAAGGCATACTCAGTCAAGTATATTTCAATATCAGTCTAATGATTCAAGGTTCCACTGTAATGAACTTGACAATTGAAAGTATCATAATTGTTTTATCGCCTCTTGACCTTGAGAATAGAACCGAAGCTGACTTACCGAAATATGTTGGTGTAAATAACACTCAGCTCAATTTCGAAAATGTAAGATTTGTGAATATTGAAGGAATTATTGAAATCAGACCTGTCATCATCACAGGAGAAATCTATCTAGGCTGCGGTATTGAGTGGATTCTAAGAAATGGCAGTCTATCGGGACCTTGTGAGTATGGGAATAATTGCTGGTTTGGAACAGACGGGTCACTCTTCATGACTCCCGTCATTGTTTATCCTGCCTTTCTTCAACTCCAAGGTTGGTCTTATGGGTTTGTTGGAACCCTGTTAATTTGGATGATTCTTGTTGTTTATAATTTCAAGAAAAATAGAACAAGGACTAATCCATAATCTCATCCTCTAGCTCTCTCATAACAGACAACTCTCCACCATGATAATGGGATTGAAAATGCGGTCTATCTCTTGCAGGAAGTCCGCAACCAAGAAGTGTGAAGAGCATAATCACAGCAAATATGGTAATGGTAGGAATATCCTTCATTGAGATCTCAGGAGACCGACCGAGTGGCCAAAAGAAGATCCCAGCAATGAACCCAATAATCACAAGCAGCATGATGTAATATTCCCAAGAACGTTCCATGCTGACTCCATCTCGGACCATATAGTTCTCCAGACTAAGCCATTCACATCAATATGAATATAGACTTCGGTCTACGCTGATAACCGTCTATAAACGCAAAAATGAGAGTCAAAAACGGGTGATTGGGCAGCATGTTGCTGCCCTCCCGTTGTTTGTACTAAGCAACCTAGAAGTCATAAGCTTTCAGGGTCTTTCTTCCATTCCTCTTGCAGCGCTCTGCTGCGTCTGCTAGTGCATTGTGTACAGCTGTGTTGACTGCATCATAGGCGTCAGACCCCACCATCATTCCACTGTCTTTGGCGAAGTCTTGGATTGCTTTCTTAACGAAAAATGTGTACTTTGGAGCTTTAGCAGCTTTTTTCTTCGACATTTTCTAAAACCTCTATAATTACCCATCGCCAGAAATGGAGAACTGTGAACACTTCTCCCCTGACAGCAGGTGGAAAATTGATTAGTTGACTAGTTAATAAGTATATGTCGTAGAAACGCGCTCTGGATAAGCTAGAAGCCTTTTGCTAGGTTTTGCACCATCTTTTGGTTTTAGACCCAAAGAACATCCCAAGGTAAACGACATCATTCTATGTTCTCCGGATAGAGTGCCTTACGCATATCTTCCAATATTGTAACACCTTGCGTGAACACGAATGCTATCTCCAAAGCCGCCACTACACCAAAGACCATCACAGAAACAACAATGTTTCCAAACCTGAATGGATTCATAAGATAGCCCATCACAAGAACGAAACCTATCATGCTGCAAGCAATCATGAATAATTTTCCACATCCTCGACTGAAAAGATACGTGAGTGCGATGAACGATAGGCCAACTGATATGCTAAGAGATGTACATACAACGTAACTAATCCAGATTGAAGAATCAAATGAGCTGGGAGAATAACTGTAGAAGGCCGCGAATGTGAGGAAGAATCCTATCCCTGTCGTAATCAATAGACCCCATCTTATGCCTAGCATGACACTTCAAGAACTAATAGTCCGCCAGAGAGTTTAGTCTTATCGGTCATTTCTAGTAATAGGCAAGTGCCACTTTTACTGTAAAGCAATACATTTATATAAAAATGTACATTTTTACAGTTCGTGATAAGATAATGAGCGACGATATTGATATTATTCGCAAGGAACTCGAAGAGGTTCGTAAACTGAAAGAGGAGCTGAAAAAAGAATTACATGATATGAAAGCTCTGAAGAGAGAGGAACAGAACAAAGGTCAGCGTCGTCAGATTCATAGAGACGAAGCACGACGACTCAGAGCGGAAGCAAGACGTGCTCGTGCATCAAGACCACCAAAACCTCCACGTCCACCTAGAGTCACAAGGGTTGACCTAGATCTTGAGGACCTCACAGATTCTTTAGAAACCATGATGGATGGGCTTGGCCACCAGATCGAGATGAGTCTAAGGAACATTGATGGTCTGAAAGTACCAGGAATAAGAATTCACAAGGACTATCGAAGGACTAAGAGGAGAAGAGACCAACGCCAAGAGATTGAGTCAATAGCTCCAGAACGCGTGGCTGCGATAGTTGCACCCCTTGGAAGTGAAGAACGGTTGAAGATTCTTGACTACCTCAAGACAGGTGGGAAGAGTTTCAATGACATCGAGAATTTCACGGGCAAGACAGGCAGTTCATTGACTCATCATCTGAATCCTCTGATTGAAGCTGGCTATGTGGTCAAGGGTGAAGTAAGAGGAACTTACTATGTCACAGTAGAAGGACGGTTGGCCTCAGTGGTTGACTCATCGGGTTGAGAGGCAGAAACAGAGGTCTGTTAGCAACGATAACAGTGAATCATCGATCGATATTGAGTTTGATGATGGAGATGCAGAATCTGATGTTTTCGAGGATGAGGACACAGCTGAGGAGGCTGCTGAACACCTAGAAAGGCTCGCAGAAGAACTTGAGGAAGCGAGGGATGACCTTGAAGATCAACATGATGGGCTTGAGGAAGCTAGGGAGGATCTAGAATCTTCTCTTGCTGAGAAACTTGAGGATGAAGATGATGAGCCAGAAGATCTAGACGAACTTGATTGGGATGATTAGGAGGTAAATGATAATGATACGACTAACACCTGATACTAATGTAATGGTAACAACACAAGAGATAGACATTATCTCACATGAGAAAGCCTATGTGAGAATGAAGTCCGGCTGCGTGTGGGTCTACCTTCTCGAGGATGGAGTCCGCGTTGGTGTCGCTTTCGCTGGTCCATCGCGCTTTGCAGTTGATGCAATCGCAGAGACTGACATGGGTGCAATGGGCGAGTCAATAACCGGGGACCTCTCTGGTATACAGCTCTACATAGGAATTTCTTCTTTGGAGAACATCTCTAAGAGTGCTGAAAGTTTAGAGATTCAAAAGCAGGGTTTCAAAGACACTGAAACATTTGTGAAGAAGATTGAAGATGAAATCCAGAAGCACATGAATGGTGAGAACAAGAAGACAAAGATTGAGAGTAGGAAGGACTCCAAGATATTCTTCGGAACTGACTCGAAGGACAAGCAACTGCTTCTAGTCTTGAGTGAAGAAAAGGAGCTTGTTTTTACATATGATAAGGCTGTTTTTGTCTTGGGTGATGATAACATGGTTTCAGTCAGCAAATCTGGAGTTGTAGTGTCAAACCGAGATGGAAAACAGATCATCGTTGGAAAGAATGGAATAGTTGGACTTGACAACTTCTTAGACATAGGTCCAATAATCACAGATTCTGTGACTAGTGCAATGAAGGGTCTAAAGGGTCTCAAGTCATTGAAATCCATGAAACGCTCGATGAGAGGATTTCCATACGCTTGGGACAACGTTGACGATTTTGACTGGGAGGACTGATGGAGAATGGATGAGTGTGAAACCAACCTCCACAAACTAGAATCCAAGTTGATTCACTATCTCTGGTGTCTTTCATCCGATGGTACTCACCATAATCATGGTGACATTAGTCTTAATGACTAATTCACAGAATTAGTAAAAAGCACGTTTCGGGCCCCTTTGTCTTTCGGGGGCCCTCCTATTTCTGTATAGGCACTCTAATAGATCGTGGTCTGATTTGAAGTTCGTACAGTGAATGATACTTGCCCTGTTGTTCCATTAACTCCGCATGTTTTCCAGATTCAACTATTTTCCCATTTTCTAGTACAACAATTCTGTCTGCATTAACAATGGTTGAGAGTCTGTGAGCAATTACGATCGAGGTTCGATTCTCTAGAAGGACTTTCATTCCTCTCTGGATTGCATGCTCCGTATAGATGTCAACTGAACTTGTAGCTTCATCAAGAATCAGGATTTTAGGATCTGCAAGCAGGGCTCTAGCAAAGCTGACTAATTGTCGCTCACCCTCTGAGAGTCTACTCCCTCTCTCACCCACCTCTGTGTCAAGTCCGTTCTCGAGACCCTCTATTATTCTTCTAGCACCTATTGCATCAAGCGCCGCAATAATATCTTCTTCAGTTGCCTCCTGACAGCCATAGCTTATGTTTTCCCTCACAGTCCCCATGAATAGAAATGCTTCCTGAAGCACGAGTCCAATCCTTGAATGAAGCGAATTCTGTGTCACTGTCCTAATATCGATACCATCAATCTCGATTGAGCCATCAAGTACATCATAGAACCTGTTCAAGAGGTTCACAATTGTAGTCTTGCCTGCACCTGTGTTTCCAACAATTGCTACTGTTTCTCCAGTTTTAATCTCCAAGTTGAAGTTCTCCAACACAAGAAGACCCTCAACATATCCAAAAGTAACATTGTTGAAACGTACATGTCCCTTTATCTCAAGCATGACCTGAGCATCTGGATGGTCTTGAACTGCTGACTCAGAATCGATTACAGAAAAGACCCTCTCTCCGCCAGCAAAAGCACTCTGAACAGATGTATAGAAGTTAGCAATTATGAGAATCGGACGGAAAAAGCTATCACTGAACTGAACAAACATGACTATAGTTCCAAGAGTGACTACAGGAACCAGACTTGGATCTAGCATGAGCATTCCACCAAAGAGAAGAATCACTGTTGTTCCGAGTCCGCTGATAAAACGAATAACAGGGAAGAAAGAAGCTTGCGCTTTCCCTGCATCAATATTTGACTGATAATCTGCCTCGTTTAACTCTGCAAATATCTCAGCACTGATTCTCTCTCTTGCAAAACTCTTGGTCACCTTTGCTCCCGAGATACTCTCGGCTAAGTTGGATGTTACATTTGATATTGTCTTTCGTGTCCGTCTGTATGCTTCGCGGAGTAGCTTCCTGAAGTATATTGTAGTGAGGAGCAGTATTGGAACAATCGAAAGTGAAATGAGAGCAAGTCGCCAATCAGCCGAGAACATAGCAGCACCAATTGCAAAGACAATGAAAACCTGAGCGAACGCATTGATTAGCTCCCCTCCAAGAAGCTCACTCATCCTATCCACATCATTTGTCAGCCTTGAGATAATCCTGCCACTTGAGGAATGATCATGGAACTCTTCAGACAACTCCTGTACATGGCTGTAGAGCTCTTGCCTAATGTCAAAGATGGCTCTCTGCCCCATGAGTGCCATTAGATAGCCACTTCCGTAATTTGTGATCCATGACATGATTTGAAGAAACACATACAGAAGTGCTGTGAAGATAATTGGCTGGATAATCTCATTCACAAAGTCAACATCAATTGCCTGTCGCAAAACAAAAGGAGTCCATACCCCAAGTACGATGCCAATCGCAGTCAGAACCACAACAGCAGCAAACAACTTCCTATATGCAAACAGGTACTTGATCATTCGTATGAGCAGCTCCGAGTCGGTGTACTCGTATGTTCTTGCGTCTGGGTCGTCTGCACTATCCAGAGAACTACTCACTGATCTCCCCTCCTTGAGTCTTTGATATTGTGGATGTTGAAATGGTATCAGATTTGACGCTTGCAGCCAGTTCCAATTCAGTCAGAGTTTGGTGAATATTATGATAAAGCCCCTTCTCAGCGATCAAGCTCTCATGAGAACCAATTTCAACGATTTTTCCACGTTCCATCATTACAATTAGATCTGCATTTCTTACTGTACTCAAGCGATGAGTGATTATGAAGGTGGTTCGTCCTTTCATTAAGTTCTCCAGTGCTTGTTGAATCAGCATTTCTGTCCTCGCATCAACTGAGCTAGTAGAATCATCAAGTATCAGAATCCGTGGGTCAGCGAGTAGAGCTCTGGCAATCGCAATCCTTTGTTTTTGTCCTCCACTGAGTGTGACACCTCGCTCACCCACTTCAGAGTCATATCCATCTTCAAGTGTCACAATAAAGTCATGTATCATAGCTGCTTTCGCAGCATCCATGACCTCCTCAATTGATGCATCTGGTCGTGCAAAAGCTATATTGTTCCTCAAAGATGCTGAGAAGAGAAATGGGTCTTGATGCACTATTCCAATTCGTTTTCGTAATTCACTTATCGCACAGAGCCGAATATCCACACCATCGATGCAGAGTGTACCCGGGGATTGAACCCTGATTTTTTCACCGTTTTTCTCAATATGACCATTTTCCACTTTTATTTCTGAACCATCGATAATAACACAACCAGTCTCATCAACACGATAGACCTTTCCGTTATGCCTGACCGTATAGTCTTGGTCCACATCATAGAATCTTGGAATTAGATTGACTAGACTGGTTTTCCCTGAACCAGTCCCTCCAAGTAATGCTACCACTTGTCCCGGTTTCACATGAAGCGAAATATCCTGAAGAATATGTTTCTCTCCCCTATAGCTGAAATAGACATTATCAAAATCAATAGCTCCCAAGAAGTCAGAAACGTCGACAGGTTCCTCTGGGTCCATCACTTCCTCAATAGAGTCCAAGATGTAGAAGGTGCGATCTCCCGCGGCTGCTGCACGTTGATACATACCCACTCCCCAACTGAGGAACCGTGCTGGGAGCAAGAGCATTCCCACTAGGGTCACAAAACCCACAAACTCACCAAGCGTCAGAATATCATTTAAGATTGACACTCCCCCAATGTATATCAACCCTCCAATAGCGAGTCCAAATATTGCGGGGAGCATTGGTTGGAAGAGTGATTGAAGTCTGCTGGCCTCAACCCTCAAGTCAAGAAATCCACGATTCTCTTTTTCTACTCTTTTGGCTTCCCTCTCCTCCGACGCATATGTTCTAACGACCTTATGTCCGACTACATTCTCCGCAAGTACTGAGCTGAGGACTCCATACTGTTTCCGTGCGGCATAAAATACAGGTCGTACCTTTCGAGCAAAAGAGTATATGAAAATGGCAATCACTGGCAATAGTAGAAGCATGTAGTAAGTAAGATCCGAATTCACATTCCACATCACAATGTATGTACCAATGAGCTGTACTGTCCCGATGAATATCACACGATAGCCCCAAAAGAGAAACTCTCTCATCGTGGTGACATCAGTCGTCGCACGGGCGAGAAGCTGACCTGTTTCATTCTCATCGTAAAAGGCCAAGTCTTTCTCCATCAAACTCTCGTAGAGCTCTTCACGCATTGTGTAGATTACCCATTGCGAAGATATTGCTGCTCCATAGCGCCCAATCATGTCAAAGATTGCATAAAGAAGACCCAGTCCAACATAGAGTACTGTGTATGGAAAGAGTAAATCAAGTTGCTCACCAAGTAGTACCTCATCGACTATTTCGACAACTACGAGTGGGGTTAGAAGATTGAACATGGTACCAATTGCTGCTGATATGAGAAAGCCAAAGAATAGACCCTTACGTCTGAGAGAATATCCTATGAGCCTTCTTATATTACCCATTCCGTCAGCTCCACCCTCATCAACAAGAATAGAAATGATAAGAATTATGCAGAAGGCATAGTTTCATGTTTCTACTGACAACGAGATGCCAGTTTTGTTCCAAGAGCTCGACATTCATCAAGTATCGAGTCGCTTGGATAATCCTTGGCCTTGATCGGTTTCCCTTCAATAAGACTAGCTCCCAAATCTTTCAGCCTATCCGCAATCTCATCTGGGGCTTCTCCACTCCATCCGTAGGACCCAAAAGCTGCTGCTGGTAGTCCATTAAGTGCTGGTAGTTCCGAGAGTAACCGCTTGACCATAGGTAGTGTTCTCTTCATTCGCGTCGAGCTTCCCAGTGCTAAGGCACATATATCATCAATTCCCGGAAACTCTCTTGCGTCGAATATAACGCACTCAGCTCCTGTAGATATCACGCTCTCGTATATTGCCTCAGCCATTGCCTTTGTCCTCCCTCTAGTACTCTCATATACTACTGCTACTTTCATTGTGATTCCCGTGGGGAGTATGACAATGTAACAAAAGAGTATCGAAATGGGATTTTCAATTCCCCTGAACCACTGCTTACATAAGGTCGAACTCACTTACAATAAACCAAGCATGAGCGATGACAAAATCACTGTCAAGATGAGATTCCTCGCTAAACAAATTTGCAATGTGTTGATCCGCTATTATGGTAAAGCAGTCAGTGCAAGAAAGTTAGCTCCACTTGATGAACTTGTGATGACAATCTTGAGTCAGCATACAAATGATACAAACATGTTTAGAGCATATGAGGCATTGAAAGAAAGATTTCCTACATGGGAAGAAGTACTGAATGCATCTCAGGACGAAGTGGCTTTATTCATCAAATCATCAGGAATGTACAATCTCAAGGCTAAACGTATTCAGGCTACACTAAGAGAGATCAACGAGAGAGTTGGGAGACTTGACCTATCCCTTCTTGAAACTATGGAGGTAGACAAAGCAAAAAAATGGTTGACCTCGCTACATGGAGTTGGCCCGAAGACGGCTGCAATAGTTCTACTCTTTTCTTTTGAACGTCCCGTTTTACCAGTTGACACTCATGTCTGGAGAGTCACAAAACGTCTTGGTCTAATTGATGAAAAAGTTACTCGCGAGAAGGCTCATGTGCTTCTTGAGGAAATCATGCCTCAGAGTTGCATTCCCTCTCTGAATAAGAATCTGGTTCGCCATGGTCGAGAGGTCTGCAAGGCTCTAAATCCCAATTGCGATGAGTGTTTTTTGAGTCACCTATGTAAATACTACAAATCGCTCAAATGAAAAAATGCTCCAGTATTAATTGAACTGGCCAAACATATGTTTCATATCTGTCACCTATACGCCACTTTAAAAGGAACAACAACCTTTCTTCCAATAAACAATGATACAAATCTCTCGCGGAGTGAAATGCTAGATGCAGGTAGTCTTTACCCCTGGGACGCTGTTATTGATTGGTCTAGCGCTTGTTCTAGCCTATTTTGGCGCTGAGATAATGACGAGATTTGGTATTCCCAAAATATTAGGGTTCATGCTTGCAGGGCTGTTTCTCGGAGTAACTGGAGTGCTTAGTGATGCCACTCGAATCGCGCTATTCCCGCTTGTTGATCTCGCTCTGGGGCTCATAGGATACAACATAGGTCTGGAAATCAGGAAAGAGGTCTTTAGCGGACAGACACGACGGATGTCTGTTATTCTCATTTTGGAATCAATCCTGACATTTGCTATAGTCACGGTGCTGACTGGACTTCTACTTGGTGCATGGCATATTGCCATTGTTTTTGGAGCCCTTGCCAGTGCCACTGATCCTGCCTCTACAGTGATGGTGATTTGGGAGCGTAAATGTAAGGGGAACCTCACTGACACCCTTATGTTCATACTTGCAATGGATGATGTCATAGCGATTCTCTTAGCTGATGCTGCAATTACCATAGCAGTTCTTTTCTATGCTACTCCAGGTACTATAACTCTCATAAGTGCCACAGCATCTCTGATCTATGAGATAGTTGCGTCATCCGCCATTGGTGCACTTCTTGGGTTTGTGATGGTCTTTTTTGTGAACAAGGAGGAGAATCGTCGGGAAATATTGGAATTCGAGCTTGGTATGATTGTCTTGCTTGTAGGACTGATGTCTTGGTTGCATCTAAGCGCAATTCTCTCTTGCATGGTGTTTGGTTTTGTAGTTGGAAACTATGTGAGCACTGAAAAAGAACCTATCAGCCACACACTAAAAGTCGTCATGTCACCAATTGTGATGATTTTCTTCGTCATCGTTGGTGCATCAATTGACCTTGGCGTCATTGCAAATGCCTTTGTGGTCATTCTTGCTGCGACATATGTTGGGGGCAGAACCTTTGCCAAGTACTTCGGTGCGAGGGTGGGAGCTCAGATGACAAGAACACCCCCTCTCACAACAAGATATCTGGGACTATGTCTTATGTCACAGGCTGGAGTAGCGGTTGGGTTGTCTCTCATTGTAGAGCAAAACTTTCTCTCGATTGGGAATGCAGAGGCAATCTTCTATGGCATTTTGATTCTCAACGTTATTGCATTGACAACAATGATCCTCCAAGTGTTTGGTCCAATTGCTGCTAGCGAGGGTCTCCGAAGAGCTGGAGAGTACCCACCTGATCTGTGTGGACCTGATGATAACTATGACATCGAAGCTATTGTATCATCTCAAAATAGTCCTGATAACGAACAGGACACAGTTAATGACCCCGCTCAGGATTCTGATGATCTCCTGAGAGATGGTTAGGTGTCGTGTATCTTAGCAGACATTCCTCTTGAATACCAACCCATGGAGATAAAGTTCTCTTCACAGTGTCAAAGTCAATGTTAGAATCTGTATCAAAATTTTGTAATCAATGATGTACAAATCCATGCAATGATGTAATTAGTAATCTTCAAATGGTTTCAAATATTTTATAGACACCCGTTTCTAGAACAACACTGGAGCTTTGGCTCTTGGACCATTTCCTATTGACAATCGGTGCAGCCCTTGTTCTGGCATATATAGGTGCCTTCATACTCAAGAAGCTTGGCATCTCTCAGACGTTTGGATTTATGCTCGCTGGTATTGTTTTAGGTTTAACAAGTATATTGACTGAGCAAACAATTCATGACTTACAGTCCTTTGTTGCTCTAGCTTTAGGACTGATAGGCTACAATATTGGTCATGAATTAAGTAGTCCTAATCTCACAAAAGGAAGAATACGAAAACTCATTCTTATAGTTTTTATAGAGGCTACAACTGCCTTTCTTTTGGTTACATTTCTGACTTTCATAATCCTCTCATCTCTTGGATTTCCCCATCCACTTCCTGCAACAATACTCCTTGGGGCTATAGCCAGCGCAACCGCTCCTGCTGCAACAGCTAATGTGGTTTGGGAGTGTGCCTGTGAAGGACCTGTGACTTTCTCGCTTATGTTTGTCCTCGCTGCTGATGATATTATTGCAGTTATACTAACAAACTCCGCTATTGCCTTTGGGTTATGGGTCTATGTTCCTGGTTCACAAGGCTTCACATCTGTGTTAATCGAGCCTGTGATAGGTATCTTCTGTTCTGTGATTATGGGAATTGTGTTTGGTTTGATTTTTCTTTATCCTGTCAACATCGAGAAGGATAGAGGAGCACTACTCGAGCTTGAGATTGGAATGGTTATTCTATTGATTGGTCTCATAGAATTTCTAAACATTTTTTTCAGGTCTCAAGGGCTATTGATTCAATTTAGTGACATCTTTGCTGCTATGGTCTTTGGTTATCTAGTAGGGT
Organism: Candidatus Thorarchaeota archaeon SMTZ1-45; assembly: GCA_001563335.1. Lineage (GTDB taxonomy): Archaea > Asgardarchaeota > Thorarchaeia > Thorarchaeales > Thorarchaeaceae > SMTZ1-45. The sequence continues at coordinate 13,947 of LRSL01000010.1, forward strand.
CACGAATTAGTCATGATAAAGAGCAAGTTCCCGAATTACTCGAACATGTCATGGCTCCTATCGTGATGATTTTTTTTGTCATGGTAGGGGCTAGGATGATACAGCTTCTAACGACCTATGAAACCCTCCTTCTGGTTATCATTACCGTTGGTTTGTATCTTGGTGGTGGAGCGTTTGGGAAGTACTTCGGAACTGCACTTGGAGGCAGAATTGTAAACGAAGTTCCTGCAATACAATTATACTTGGGTCGGTGTCTCCTATGTCAAGCTGGTGTTGCTTTAGGCTTATCTTTCATTATTGAGGAAACATTTTTTGCACTAGGTGGTGAAGCTCAGATAATGGGCGGTATGATTCTTGGGGTTGTTGCTCTTTCAACTATGATTCTAGAATTGATCGGACCCATGGCTGTGAGGCGGAGTTTGGTGTCAGCTAATGAATGTTCTGCGTGTCGTGATGCATTTCAGTCTCATGATGATATACATCTTGACGTTTCTGATAACAGGCCTTGATCTAAATTAGATGATGATGAGTTAAATTCTGAAGAGGATTATGAAATAGAAAACTGATTTCCAACAAATTAACAAAGACCCATTACATTATCTAAGCTCATGACAAATGAAGATTGTATTCGTGATGAGCCTTGGCAGATTTTGTGTCGGGTTGTAAGGCAAGAGGGAAGCTGCGCAGCTGGTCATGAGGTTGGAGATGAAGTCCTCTTTACTGGTGAAGAAGTGAAGGGAAAGATCTGTATCAGTGCTCTGTACTCCATGATGCCAAAAATCTATGCCATGATGTATAATGCCCAGTTCCCTTGGTTGAAGGATCAGTGCGTTTCTACACACGCTTGTCCCGATGGATTCAATCCTCTTATGTTTGAGTTACATCGCATTCCTCGTGACTGAGTCAGAAGTCGTCTTCCATGACCTCATCCGCCTCCCCTAGGAGTGGGTCCTCGTTTGGATCCATCAAAGGTGTAAAAGCTCCCTGAAGATCCTCTAGGACGGCATCTCTCTCAGGCCTGTTTGACATAACAGGTGCAATACGGCCATACCATCCACAATCTATACAATAAAACGCAGGTTGAAAAGAGCCAGGAAAAATCCCAAGATCATGTGCTGATGTCAGGTCCACAAGTCGTGGACTTTTGCAGACTGGACAAATTGGAAGGTCTACATTAAAGCCCTTTCTCTTCCACTCATCTAGAGCCTGCTGGACAGCCATAAGTCTTCTTAGTTCCTGTAGCTCTTTCTTTGATAATTGTCCGGTGGCTGGTCTTGACATCCATGTCACCGAGCCAATTGCTAGTAGAACCAATTTACCTTTTGTGATAGACGACTGTTTGTACCACCGAGCGACCTCAGACGCATTCATAAGGTCTGAAACATTCAACACTCACAGGTGATGAGATGCCACGTGCTGGAGAGTGGAACAAGAGGATCGATATCATCCTTGTTGCTATCTCCATAGTGACCCTCTCTGGAGCCCTCTGGATTTGGGTATCAGCAATGGCTGTTTCAAAAGAGATAGTCTTTCTTGCTACCACCATAGCTCTTGTGATCTCTTTGGTCCTAGTTCTGAATGTGGCTGTTCTAGTTGTCATTCGTCTTCAGAGAAGAGTTTCGCATCTCGAAGGCATCATGAAGATGTCAAATGCTCAAGAGGTCTCTCCAGAAAAAATACTGGTGGTAACACTCACCAATACTGAACGTCGTATAATTAATCGTCTAGAAGAGAATGGTGGCCAGATGGCTCAGGATGAATTACGAAGAGCTACGGGACTGAGTAAGTCTACCCTTAGTGTCACTCTTTCCACTCTCGAACGAAAATCGCTAATTCGTCGAACTGAGAGCGGTCGAACAAAGATAGTGACACTTGAGCATGATGTCGCTAAGTAGTCTATAAGTTCCTTTTCGAACGTTAAAAGACCCTCATAACTTTCCGTGTTAAACGAAAAGCCATCATAGCCATCTTTCCTCATTAAGATTGAACTGTTCACAGAAAACTGCTATTATAGTATCTATCACCCATATTTGATGTCAAAAAACCATCGAGATGAAAAGACACGATGAAACCAATGATAAAACAACTTACATCTCTAGCTCTACTCTCAAGTATCATAGTTCTGGGAGTAGGGACGAATGCCGCAATTGCTCTTGATGGAACCTTTAGCTCTGCACAGATTGTCAGTCCATTCACTGAGATGCAACCTGGTGTATATGTTGCGTGGCAGTGGTGGAATGAAACTGGAAGTGACTATTCTGTTCCAATTGATCCTGGTTATTTCTCTCGCATGACTGACGATTATTATTACACTGAATATCATGTGGAAGACATCTTTGATAATAGCTATACTATCACCGAAATTAGCTTCTACAACTGGACATCTGATTGGGCGTTCTCTAATCTCCTTGTTGTTATCCTTCTGGATCCTGATGCATCATATATGTCTTGGATGTCACAACAACCAAGCATTGCAGATGACATCTGGGGAATATATTGGTGGCCTCATGAAGAGGCACTTACTGGGGATGAGGTATTCATCTATTCCTCTTTCTATTATTCTGAATACAACTCAAGCAGCTATTACTATGCTGAATATGTTTGGCAAGATGAGGATGGACTCCCAGTTGATCCAAACGCAGTAATTCCAATTCTGAAGCCCGAATATGAGTGGGTTTCCTTCATGAACGAGACCTATGAGTATGACTATGACTGGGACTACTGCGGGTTTGGCTATGATGTCAATGAGATGTTCAGGGCTGATAATACCGAACACTGGATGAACCATTATTTCTCAGGCTTCAGCACATTTAACGATACAAATGGTAACGGTCGAATGGACATTGTTTACAGCGAGGTGGAGTATGACTTCGACGAGGATGGCATCATCGATTGGACTTGGTACCAGATGAACGAAACAGCCTCAGAGTTCGTCTATGGATTTCATACTACAAATGCCGAACTAGGTGCAATCTCGACACCTCACATCAACTCAGACAATCAGATAGAGTGGAGTGCAGAGATTGTTGATATCCAAGGTGCATTGATGAGATATCCTCCCTATGATGTTTGGTTCTTTGATGCCCCCTATATTGATGACTACTTCATAGATCAAAAAACAATACCTGTTGTTGTTGACAGCTTCGAGCTCACGTTTAGATTTGAAACCACCAGTGATGCAGCGGTTGTCAAGATTGACCAGTACATTGGTGACTTCAACGACCCTTTCACTGGAGAGGTTTCAACAGACCTGGAGGGTCTAGGACTCACTATCAATTACTGGAGTTCTTTCACAAGCCATGTGATTCCTGAGGTCCCTGTTGATCCAACCAATCCTGACCCCCTCCCTGGAAATGAATCAAAACCCACAGAAATGCCACCTGAGAGTATTCCCCAGGATGAAGACTGGGTTCTCCTCCAAACTGATTCACTTGAGTCTACTGACGTTCCAGGCGGTTCTCTCCGATTCTCCGACGAAACCAGAACTCGATCAACGGTCGACTTTGGTGGAACATATGTCTGGGGTCGGGACGGACAGACTTATGATGTAGTACCAGCCATAATGCCCTACTACTTCTATGCTGTCCCCATGCTCGCGGAATCCACCACCGATCTAGCCTATGCTGGTTGTTGCTGGTGGGGGCAAACTTACTACTACAGCTCCTGCTATGCACAATGGGATGGCTACTCAATTACTCACGACCCAATATTCTCAGTGTTTCCGACGACCGCACCCTCTTCTGCAAGCGCCTTTATTTCGGGTCTAATTTGGTCTTCAGTTGTTGTTGGTGTCTTTGGTGTAGCCGCAATCTTAGTGGTATTTTTGAGAATAAACTCTGAGAGAAAGTGATGTAATTGAAACCGGGAGCGGTCTTCCGCTCCCACCCTTTTTCTTTAATGCTAATTCTAAAAAGAGAGTAGGCATGGATAGTGAAGTGGTTAGAATGAGAGACATTCAAGATATTCAGCTTGCTGCAAAGAGTGTCCGAGTATGGCGTGACATGGAAATCAAGCTCCTCTCAGAGGCAGGTTGCAACGACCTTTCGTATCGTCCGCGAAATGGAATGTCTGCCCTAGGTTGGGTTCTTGCACACCAAGCTGCAATCTATGACTTCTCAGTGAACATGTTGATTGAACAAGGTCCACCAATGAATCCTGGATTATTCAAACTCTACCAACCTGGAACATCCGGAGATTGGGCGAGAACACCACTCTCTGAGATTCAAGCGTATTATGATGCAGCAGAGACCAATCTATTCGAGTGGGTACAACGAGCAACGCCTGAAGATTTTGATAGAGTAATTAAGAAAGGTACTGCCCCGTCCTTCTTTGTAGGCATGTCATGTAGAGAAGTACTCACGAATGCTTTCACACATCTAAATTACCACACTGGACATCTGACAGCAATTCGGAAAGACTGGAAGAAGACCAGATCAGACGAACTAAAAGTATGAATTAACCCAAGGCAACAGGGTTTGCTATATCCCAGAAGTGAACAAAGAGATCATGACACCAATGAAGACCTATACTATCCTCAATTCTGAAACCCAAATAATCAAGTCGACCGTCAAGATCTGGTAGAGCAAGTATCGCCTCAGACTCAGAAAGAATCACAACATGAGATACTTTTTCAAGATGCCTAGGTTCCATAAGATTTCCTCGATATTTGCTAAAATCAGGAAGCATCTCTTCAGGTAATTTTGGTACTTCAATGTCTGCTGGTAGGACTACCTTAAATTCAACGCCTCTTTCAAGGCTTTGCTCAAGTAGTGGGAATGTGCTTGATAGTGCTTGATCAGACAGTATCCAAACATACTCGATTGCCCTTGAAATCAGACTATCTACATGCTGAAATAGTACAATTGCATTATCAGTTAATTCAGCGTTTACTAAATCTCCTATTCGAGAGATAAATTCCCTTGGTAGGTTTGACATTGTATGGGTCATGAAATATTCCTGGTTTTTGATGAGGAATGAAAGTGGTGGTAGAATCTCCTGCAGTTGAGAACCATATGCTGTGATGAAATACGCCCCATCAGACCCTTTCTGAATCAAATCAGCTTTTGTCATTCGTGATAGATGTCTGGATGTTTCTTGAACTGTCAAGTCAAGAGTAGAAGCGAGTGCAGTCAATTTTGCTGGGCTTTCTCTCAGCACATTTAAAATTCGGAGTCTGTCCTCGTTTGAAAGCTCAAACAGGAGTTTTGAGAGCTCTTCCATATTGTTTCAAATGTCATATCGTGTTAATAATTCATACTAGAACTTGAGATATGAATGGTAAGACTTATAAACTAACTATTGTTAATCATTTTTGGGAGTTTTATGTCAACTAATTACAAATCATTCCAAATCATAAACATCTTTGCAGTTGCTTTAACAATTGCAATGAATATACTTGCGAATATCTTGCCATTCAATGGCGTTAATACTGGTGAAGTGGCAGATTACTTTCTGAACTATTTCACACCACAAGGCTATGTGTTTGCAATCTGGTTCATAATTTACATTCTTCTTCTGGTCTTCGTCTTCTACCAAGCAAAGGCTGATCAGGTGAGCGAAGAATATCTTGCGAAGATTGGTTACTTATACCTGATCGGTGCAATTCTAAATGTTGCTTGGTTGCTGGTTTTCCATTACTCTTATGGAAACGATCCATTGCTAATCTGGACTGAACCTCTGATTGGTGGCCTACTGATTGTACTTCTAATTACCTACGTCAAGCTTGAGATTGGAGTCAAGGAAGTGCCCCTGAAACAGAAGCTTGCAGTTCATCTTCCTGTTAGTGTGTATGTCGGCTGGATATCTTTAGCGACCATAGCAAACACTGCATCTGTGCTTAACTCAGCATTTGTGATTCCATTAGATGTGCAATACCTCTGGACAGCTTTGGTATTAGTAGTGGCACTACTAATCACATCTCTCATGCTTATGTTGAGACGCGACATCGCTTATGCGCTTGTAGTTGTGTGGGCAGCTCCAGGAATTGCTCTAAAGTGGTCTTTGATACCAATAATCTTCTGGTCTGCAACACTTGTGACAATCATTGTGATTCTTCTCATCATCTTGATTCCAGTAATCAGACGGAAGAATCCAGTGGACTATTATCTAGTCAGAAATCTTGAATAAACTATGCTGGTGAGAGGACCTCCTCTCACCTTCTTTGTTCTATCCTTCTTCTTCTACTGTTTCAGGAGCCCTGATTATATCAGTCGCAAACGGGGACTCATCTGTCGTGATGAGTAATTGATTCTCCAAAGCCCTCATGATTGCTTGATAGACCCGCCCCTCTTCGAGACCACAAGCTGAAATCTCTGAAGCGAGTTCTTCGAGTTTGAATTCTTCTCCTTGCTTACGAGCTATCCGTTCATCAGCGCAGGTGGATGTTGGGAATTTCTTTGATTCGTCTAACTTGTAGGTCCTTAAGAGAGCTCCATCTAGGATCTCGTCGAATAGTGAATTAAACCGCTTAGTTGTATGATGATTAAGGACAACGACCGGTACATCTTCCATCGTTTCATCAAAGATGAATCCAACAGTCTTGGCAAACTTAATCATTTTCTCTCGTTGCTCAGGTGAAGGATTGCCAGTTGTGATGAATGCGCAAATTAGCTTGTTCGTGGACACCACCCTGACGATGTCCGAGATTGGAATCAACCCCCATTCTTCGGATGTTGTTTCAATATCAAACTCGCCCCGAAAACTAGTGATTGCGGTGATGAATGCAGAAATCACAGCTTCCTCGAGACCCTCTCTTAGAATCTTAGAATAGACTGGTAATCCACTGTCTTTATGAAGCACAATAACTCCGAGAAGACTTTTGACATCATCAAAACGTTTCTTAATTGCGAGGGTGATTTTGTTCTGTTTGATTCGTCTTTTTCTTGCTGTTCTTCTATAAGCAAGACCAACTACTACCATGCCAAGTCCTATGAATACCCAGTAGTAGTTACGCACAGTCATGACAATCATTGTGCCAACATCTCTTCCTGGCTGCAGCAGCATTACAAGTGGTTCATTTAATATGAAATTGGTTGCATCAAAGGAGATCACAACATAGTATGTACCGTCTGCTGAGGGCATGTCAAGTGCTGCTATGTACACTCCAGGCGTGGCTGACTCTGGCATCACTATGTCTTGCTCATAGATTCGCACTCCATCAGTTCTACGGATGTTATAGGCCACAGTGGCTCCAGTTACTGGAGCCCCTGTGTCAGCCTCTGTAATTCTTACCATGAGTGTCGTAATGAGTCCCTCTGACCCCCTAAGACCTTGAAGGACCTCAATAGTTACTGGGACCTCAGCAACACTGAACCTAAGCCTGAATGTTGCAGTTTCAAATCCTGTCTTCTCAAAGGTTAGGAGTACACTATAGTCTCCAAGAGCTTGTGGGGTCATGTTAACAGAATATTCTCCAGAGCCAAGTTCAGTGAATGTCACCCAATCAGCCCCCTCACCTAAGGGTACCACTGTTGCTTCATAGATATTGCTACTATTTGACTCGAACATGTAACTGAAATTGAACAAGTATGACCTACCAATAAGTAGGTCATCAAAGGGACTCGAACCTGATATGGCTGTGTCAATTTCCTGCACCTGAAACAAGAACTGTTTGGTTGAAGTATAGTGATCAGTCTTGTTTGCTGTGATTGTTAGCGACCAGGTACCTAATGCCTGTCCTCTAATTGTGATCAAGTAATAGCCAGTATATGACTCGACAGCTATAACTAGTCCTGGATCTTGTGTAAGTACTGATACATTAGCTCCAACTATATTGACAGAGGGGGTCACATCAGCTCGATAATAATAAACTATGAGAGTGTATGGTTCCTCGAACTCAACAAGTGCTGAGGAAACATCCCCTTCAAACACAATTCTTGTTTCTATCTGGGTCACTATCAATGTGAAGGCTGCACTTGAACTCTGATAGTTGTCTGCGGAACTCCGAAAGAGAACATTGAAAGTGCCTATTGCCAGTGGGGTCAATGTGAAATTATACAATCCGGTCCCAGGTCCCACTAAAACAACTTCCGAAATGATTAACCCACTTGGAGGATTGGTCACCGTGAAGTTGGCATTTTCAATTGGATTAAGACTGTCATCCTGTAAATGTAGCTGAACAGTGAAGTTTTGGTCCAATGCAATACTTGCACTTGATGGTAATGATGTAAGAATTGTTGGTATGCCAGTCGCAGTTAGAGTGAACGTTGCATATTTCGTCTTGTGGTTTAAGATGCTGGCACTGATTACAATCGAGAATGCCCCTGCTGCTATGGGTGTAAGTGTAATCTGATAGTATCCATCAACAATATGAGAAAAGCCACCGTGGGTCAGTCCAGTAGCTGGAGTTATCGTCACGACTTGTAGATCGGCACCCACAAGACCTGTTCCGGTGCTGTTTCTATATTCAACGACCAGAATATAGCTGCTACCAAACAAAACGACATCTACAGTGCCATTAAGAAGCTGGAGTTCGCTTTCTGTTTCGCCAATAATCAGAGTAAAGGCATCAGAAGTATTGTAATGATACTCCTTGGAAAGTGTTATCGTTATCCCATAGATTGCTGATATATTGCACTTGATATCTACAGAGTACAAACCGGTGTCATTATCAATGAAATTGGTCCACAAAAGACCTTCTTGAGGTCCTGTGAATATGATTGTGGGAAAGGCCCCAGCTACCCCGCTCCCATTAAGGAGTTGGTAACTCATCTGTACTGAGAAGATCTCATTGAGACCAATTTCAATTGGAATCAATCCCGCATTTAATATCTCTAGAGTGGTTTGTATAGCTGTCACTGATAGTGTGAATCTCATAATCGAACTCTGATAATTGACAGCTGAAGCTCTGAAGAGCAGATTGTAGACAGAAATGTCTGATGATCTTAGAGTAATGTTGTACAATCCACTTCCAATTGGTGTTGCTCCTGAAATGAAGATTCCACTTGGTGGGTCTAGCACAGATATAGTAGCGGAATTAATTTGATTCAGACTCTCATCTTGGAACAATAGCTGAAGTGTGAACGTCTGATTAACTGCGACTGTGGCACTCGGTGGAATAGCTGTCAAAATAGTTGGGATTACAACACCAGTCAGAGTAAAGGTCGCATATTGAGTCTCATGATTGAAGAGACTTGCGCGGATTACTATAGAGTATGTACCAGTGGTAGTTGGGGTAAAAGTAATCTCGTAATAGCCTTCAGTTATTAGAATGAAACTGCCATTATCTAGTCCAGTTTGAGGGGTTATGGATACAATTTCTAGATTTGCTCCAGAAAGACCTTGTCCGGTGCTATTTCTATATTCAACCACCAATCGATAGCTGTTTCCATATTGAATAACATCTGCAGTACCATTCAGAAGTTCAAGCTCGGTTCCAGTTTCACTAATTATGAGTGTAAAGGAGTCGGAAGAGTTGTAATGATATGGCTTTGATAGGGTTATTGTGACCTCGTAGGATGTGGCTATGTCACAAATGATATCCACTGAATAATGTCCATTATTATTGTCAACGAAATTAGTCCACGAAAGACCTCCACCCGGTCCTGTAAATGTAACTATTGGCTGAGCCCCTGGAATTCCTGTCCCATTAAGGAACTCATAGTCAATTTGTGCTGTGAATACTTCATTTAGTCCATTCTCAATTGGGATTGACCCTGCATTTAGGATTTCTATTGAAGTTTCATACATTGAAATAACTGTGAACTGAGTTGAAACTGCGTCGAAAAATGGTCTCGTGGCAGTGACTATGACATTAAATTGTCCTCCTCCAAGTAACGATGTATCAAAGTCCGCCTCCCACCAATTTTTTGCATAGTTTTGTGTGAATGAGATAATTGTGCTTGACCAATTTGCTTCGATTTTGACACTATCATCCAAAAGATACTCGTTTGTATCAGCATCCCTGTACGTGATGAGATTTGAGATAGTCAGACCATAGTCCGTTTCGATAAGTGGGTAAGTTGCAACGATTGATGCTGAGTGGTAGAGATCGAAAGTGACTGATTCAAAGGCTATTTCCGTTCCATTAGTCCAGAGAACATCAATCGACCATTCCCCTGCAGTAGTGTTTGAGCTTCCAAAAGTCCATGAGGAGCTTGTAGCAGCACCTCCTACCAAAATAATCGAATCAATAATCCAAATGGCTTCATCTGGCAATATCCATGTAATGTTAACAGGGTCACCTCCAGCTGGTGTTACACTTGCAGTCCCTATCTCTACCTGAACTCGTGTATCATTCCCAGGCCTGAATAGTGAATTCTCTGACCAACCACCAATGCTCTGGTCGAACACTTGGACGGAGATGTTTTTTGCATAATTCCAGCTATTGAGATTAATCTCCCACCAACCACTTCGACTCAATTCACTTGTTGGTATATGTAGTACGCCTGAAGTTATGACACAAGAATCTGTGATATTATTCATTAGTGGGTCCCAGACAGTTGTATTCTCCCAATCCTTAGGATAGAAGATATCAATTGTTGAATCTGAATAACCACTTGGCTGTGTGATATACGTATAGAAGGTAAGATCTGAATTCTGACCTGATGTAATTGAATATGCTACTCCCTTCTTACTGAGATCTGTTGTCCATGATGAATTGATATAACGCTGAAACAATGTAGTGACCGAGTAGGTAAATGTTACAGTTGCATTCGCTGTGATTTGATACTCCAGTGGAGATGCCGTCCAAAAGTCTGGATTGGAGATTGTAGCAGTTCCTGTTCCAATTCCCGAAACTGGAGCTGAAAAAGAGCCTGCATGAAAAGTTAAATCGACATCATCAAATCCCAGGGACGTGAGGCTCTTAAGTTCAATATTATCAATATAGATGGTCACATTTTCCGCATTTTCATGACCATCTGGCTCCCCAAGTGGATCATCATCATAGTCGGTGTTTACGTATATCCACATATCCGCCCAACCAATCCAAAGACCAACATATATTGAGAAAGTACTCAACCCTGGATCAACTGTAAAATCATGGCTAACCGAATACCATGTTTCTCTGGAGTTAAGTTCCTGCAGAGGATAGTACCATGCTTCACTAGCTAGCTGCCAATAGACACCAAAATCGCCTTGAAACGTGTTATCTCCCTCTGGGTCAAGTGGACCAGTTACATAGCGAAAATCGAACTCCATTCTGAAGCTCACTGATTCAGGCGTGTTTGTAATTACTTGTTCCCATGCTGCTTCGGAGTCTTCACTATGAAGATAAGAACCTCCCAGTCCAGGATTGTAATTGCCAATGTTCTGGCATACAATGTATTCACCTGTAGAATTATAGGAGTTAATCTGTGTATTAGAACCACCATCATTGCTGAAAGGAATCCATGGGTCTGAACCATCATCAAATGTTCCATTTACAGAATACAATCGCTCGAGGTTTGCAATTTCAATTTCTGTACTGTTCACAAACCAGCCATTTGCTCCATCAATTGTGATATTTCCAGTAGTGTTAGTTCCAGTGTCGGATAATCCTTTGCTTATTTCTGTTGTCTGATATGCTGACTGCAACATCGATACAGGTTCAATAACCCCTTGTTGTTGAATCTGCGAAATTATGAATCCTCCGACATTCACCTCGTTAATGTTTTGAATTATTGTTGCTTCTCTATTATTATAATCCTCATGATGGCTTCTAGGAGTTGAAAAAGGTATTACTGTCAAAATAAGTGAAAAACCAATCAGGCATATAATCACATAGCGTTTAACATTCATCTCGGTCACCTCAAGTCTTAGGATTAGAGTTCAACGAGCCCCTTGGCTTATAGCTCCAATTTTGAATGCTGGGATTCCACTCAGTTCAGAAACCTTTTTTCTTGAGGTTATTATTATTCCTCGTTTTACCTGCTTTCGATTAATCGAATAGATTGAATAATTACACGCTAATACTTATTCCAAAGAATGGATCAAAATCAATCATTTACCAAATCTGGGGATAAGCATTGGAACATTCTCTCTATACTTCAGATACTCCTCTCCGAACTCTCTGATTAGTTCTTGTTCCTCTTTCCAACACAAGATGTAGTTGATTCCACACACTAAAGGTGTTACTAGCAATGAGAAATATCCTGAAAACAGAAAAGAAGCACCTATGTGAGAGAATATCGCTCCCAAGTACTGTGGATGTCTTACTTTTGAGTAGACACCTGTTGAAATCACTCTATCCGCACGATGGGTTTCTGCAGCTTTAAGTCCCATTTCAGTGACCCCCTTTATTCCAAGCCAAGCTCCAGGCAGAAGAAATACAGTGGCAAACAAGAGATGCGAGAGTGGCAAACTTAAGAAGCTGACTCCTAGTATCTGGATCGAGAACTTCTCTTGGGGTGAAACCCAGAGTCCAATCAGGAAGAGAAAGAATCCCCATCCTGAGACCATCCCAAGAACAGCTCCAATCTTAAATCCCTTCTCCATGCCATATTTTCCATCCAACTTAGAATGTTCGACTGACAGAAAATGGACTGGTACGACAAGGATTAATCCTACCATTGAGAGAAGAAACCAGAAGCTCATCAGTTATGCCAATTCTTTCTATTTTATCAATCTAAGTTCATTGGGAAAGAGTCATAAATAAGATGCCTTCTTTCTCTTGGCACACTCGCTAGGGGTGATGAAATGTCAAACAATGAAATGTTAGAAGAACTTAGGGAAATACGGAAACTGCTTACACCAGCTCCAGCGCCTCCAAAACCTAAAGGACTCATAAACGAGTTTGTTGCTTTTATTTCAAACTACAAGGTACTTGGACTCGCTGTGGCGTTCATCTTGGGTATCTATATCGGTGTGGTTGTACAAGCGCTTGTGACTAGTTTCATCATGCCGCTCATACAGATTGTACTCCCTGGTATTGGTGGGGATGTTGTTTATACACTTGCTGCTGGACCAATTATCAACAGCCTAATCACATTCATAATCGTGGCATTTGTGGTCTTCATAATCGTGAAGATTGCAACTCGAATTGGAATTGATTAAAATACAGACTAGACTATAGGTACTGGGGAGTTTTTTTCTCCCCACATATGCCTATGATTTTCGAATTGCAGGATCTACCTGACTGCTCCAACGATAAGAAGAATCACGCCCAACCCTAAGAGAATGAGCATAAGTTCTGAAAAATCATAGCCTGCAATCGATAGTGTATAGATATTGAGCATGTAGAAGTAATCTACAAAAGTCCCAAGTCCAATCATTGGCATGAATAATGGTAGTATGCCAATTATGATTAGAATGAGTCCGAATAAAGCTAATCCCTTTCCCATTTGATACAACTCCAGATGGTTAGATATATTGCATCATAATCTCCCTATTTATGCGTGTCTGTTACTTACCAGTTGATATTGGTATCATTGATGAGTTGATAAAATGCTCCAATTGACTCCTAATATGCTCAATTCTATCATTCTGAGAGTTTGTAACTCTTGAATACAAACTGAAGACGACTCTCTTCATATTTTCCTTGTCATCATCCAGCTCCCATCTGCCAACTACTTGACCATTTAGCCAGATTGAAGGTCTTACTTCCCCTGTGGCTCTTATTCCTTTACTTGGCATCTTTCTTGGTCCGTCCGGTTTCGAGGGCCAGAAGTGCTTTTTGTCTGCAGGAAACAGCTTTGGTTGGACATCCTCCACTATGAAATTAGCTCGATTAATGAATGCTTTCAGAAAATGGTCCTCGTACGGTAGAAACCAAACTAGATCTTCAGATGGAGGTTCAAGGGATGCCGCAAATTCCAAATCCTCCATCAAAATGAACTTCTCAGAACCCCCAACTTCAATTTTGACGATAGTATCTCCCAATACTTCAAGCACGTTCTTGACAGTTGTTTTTGTTTCTCTTAGCCACCATGCAATATCATCAACCGATGCAGGACCAAATCGTTCAATGTGGCTTTTGATGAGCAGAGTGATAGCCTCTTGCTCATCAATCAACTTCAGTTTGAAACCCTTAACCCACTTGTTCAGCAAAGCATATGATGTGAAACTACTTCGTGCGTGACTGGCTTTTGCACGAATAACCTCTCCCCGTGCCATTAACATCAAGAGGGCAGAACGTACATTCTCTCCAACTTCTGGAAGAAGTTTCTTCAACTCTGTTGTTAGTAGTGGTCCATCCTCCAAGGCCGCCCTCACACGGTCAAGCATATCTTCAATCTCTCTGTCACTCAGCTGGTCCATCTTTCTGTATTTGTCTGCCCGATAGGCCCTAAATAATGAAGGTCCGGTTGCACTTAGTATCATTGAAAGGTTATCAATGTGCATCACATGCAACGTTGTCCTGAATGCATGAGTCCTTGCTAGTCTTCTCCCATTGTCAATTGAATCAAACATACTCTCAGCATCATAATCACCAATACGTGCCCATACAGAAAGGTAAGGCGTCCAATAATCAGTTGAGTGAAGACCAAGTTGGTCCTTTGCTACTTGATAGAAGTCAGACGGTTTCTCATCCAGAAGTGATTGTTTCCTTAGCTGATTCCAATGGAGTTGTTCTTCAGTTGCCTTGACCAATGGTATACCCCTTATGAGTGTCGACGGCATTGTCCCTTTTATCATATACTTTTCAAGAATCATTCAAAACCTGCAATTGAAATCTCAGAACCAGTAGTGTATCCTCTGACTTCGACGATTCTTGCACCTACACCACCAATAATCCCACTGAAGAACCATATTTGATAGAATAATTCCGAAATGCTAGATGAGGTGGGATTCCAACCAATTGTGGGGGCTAGACTTGACCATAGGAGTGAGTCAGTGACCATTGTTAATATGAGAAAGATTATGCCTACAAAGGAACCTTTCACTAGAGCGCAGATTTGAAACCGCAGACTGCATCCTCCACCAACTAGACTCTTGTACGTAACTGGAGCGATGATTAACGGCACGCTGACTAACATTGTCCACCAATAGAACATCGGATCAAACATGCTTCCAAGAGCGATTCCAATAACTAGTGTTAACGAGTATACTACTATCCAGACTATAGGGACCCATAACCAGCTCTTTATCTCAGAAATTAGACTCAATCTGTATCACTAGCCAATGCGTCATGTTGAGTTTAATTACTTCTTGGGTATGTTCATTGATGAGTTTCTACTCTTTATTACACGATTAATGCACACCAGTTAATAAGATACCAATTGCTGTGACCACACGTCGGTATCATAGGAGAGAATCAGAGTGGTATCTGATCAAGAGTGGAACATGATTGATTGGCTTGAGGAGGCTCGAGCACTTCTCGGTTGGTTGGACAGTTTAGATTCTGGTCCAGTCCTTATTATGATTAGGCACTCTGAACGACCAAGGGATATTGATGTACCAACAACAATTCAGGCAGAGCTCACAGAGTCTGGTCATGATACTGCCTTTGAGTTCGGAAAAAGAATACCAAAGCATTGGAGGACAACCATCTTTCATAGCCCTCATATCCGAACCAAACAGACCGCAGAAAGAATCGCATCAGGATTTGATGCGAATAATGGTCAACTCATTAATATTGAAAGATTAAATATTCTTCTAGGAGGCAAAGGGGATATCGAAAAGATAGTTACACTAGCGCATGAGATTGGTTTTGATGAGTTCTATTTTCAATGGAAACAAAATAAGCTACCACCAGAGGTCATAGAGCCAATTGATGACTACCTTGACCGATTGACTCAACAAATTGTTGGTATATTCAATAGAGCGGATTCGAATGACCTCCATGTCTATGTCACCCATGACACAGTAATTGCTGCATCACGAAGTATCTACTTAGACTATCCAGTCGATGAGGGGCTTTCAGTTTCTTTTCTTGGCGGATATGGCATCGCAAAGACTGATAGTAAGCTGGTAGGCTTCAAAGACGGAGAAGTAGTCAATATTACTAGAAACTTCCCAGTCCATTGAGATGACAAATTTTTACTCTGCATGATTTGTTTCAATATCTCATCTTATCTTCATAGAAGCTATTGGGATGATATGGATAAGGCCACTTAGGAGCATTATTCAAAATACTCTCAATCTCATCAAGCGTGTTCTTTGAGAGGCTCACATCAGAAGCTCTAACATTTTCAATTACGTGTTCAGGCTTTGTAGCGCCTACCAGTGCTGCTGAAACCTCAGGGCGTCTAAGAACCCATGCTAATGCCAGCTGTCCAGTAGTAATATCAAGTGAAGATGCAATCTCTCCAAGTTTTCTTACCTTTGATAGATTCTCCTCAGTGAGATATTTGTTCATTATCTGAGATGTGGCTCCCCGACTACCTTCTGGCACGCCATCGTTATATTTTCCCGTAAGAAGACCCTGTGCCAGTGGACTAAAGACTGTAAACCCCATACCATGAGTCTTTCCCACTGCTAAGATCTCTAGCTCAATGAAGCGGGAGAGCATATTGTATAGGGGCTGTTCAACGATCG
>LRSL01000011.1 GCA_001563335.1 Candidatus Thorarchaeota archaeon SMTZ1-45
ATCAACTATGTGGGTGAGATGTCATACATTGAACTTACTTGATGCATGCTACCCCAACTATCGATCAAATTTGCATGTTGTACTCTAACAACCTATTAATCGAGTCTATATATAGGCTGCAACTTATATATTATGGGAGGTGGGGAGTGGAGTGATAAATATCATGAGAGCTAGGAGAATTCCATTATCAACAGAGTGTGCAGTATGCATCACTAAAACAATAGGCAAGGTAGTTCCTATGTTGACAGATACTTGGGAGCGCCAATCAGAATTATATTCAAAGGCTTTTCGTGCTCTCTCTGATGGATATGCTAATGATCTTGATGTGCCATCTACCATAATACCTCTAATGATGGAGCTCTATTCTGCTGCAGGAGCCAATGATCCATTCAATATCATAAAACAGAAGAGCATTAATGCCGCAATGAAGGATTTGCCATTGATTGAACAAAGTATCAACCGTTTTTCAGACTTTGAGAAATTCAGAACATCATTATCGGCTGCAATTGCCGGAAACATAATTGATTATGCTCACGCTGGCGATGATCCAGATTTGGAGAGTTTGGAGTGTGTATTTAAGTCAGTTCAGCGAGAGGGATTTGCTATCGACAACAGTAAAGAACTATGGCATCGATTAAAGTCTTCAAGTGGAAAAGTTGTGATACTTGGTGATAACGCTGGTGAAACTGTCTTTGACATTCCTTTTGTTCGTTTAATAAAGGAATTAGAATGGTCCGTGATATTTGTCGTCAAAGGATTACCATCAATGAATGATGCCACCAAAAACGACGTCATTGGAACAGGGATTGAGCAACTAGCAATGATTTCCACAACTGGAGCTCGAGCGTATGGAACTCCGAAGAGGTTTGTGAGTGAACAATTTCTTGATTTAGTAGCAGATTGCGATTTAATAATCTCCAAGGGACAAGGTAATCTTGAAACTTTTCCTGAGATACAAGAAGAATTTGAAAAAGAAACATATTATGTGCTGAGAGTCAAGTGTTCTCACGTAGCTTCAATCCTTGGATGTAAAAAGAACAATAACGTTGTTCTGCGACAGAAAAATATGTGATAACTTATAATTGCAAAGAAAATGAGTCTTAAAACATAACAACGAGCTAAACCTATTTCAAAAAACGGTATGGCTCATCTATTCAATCTAATTCAACATCGTCATCCTTAAATCCAGACCACGTATCTTGCCCTTCCTAGGCCTGGGTAGCCAAGCGGCGACGGCGGCAGCCTGGAGACGGCGGTTGTTATACCACCTGTCGAACGGTTAGCTGCTCTCCCTTTGGGAGGCATGAGTTCAAATCTCATCCCAGGCGCCACCAAAATTCTTGCTTCAAACTACAATGCCTTTAAAATGTATGAAACTGTCCTATCGGTGAATCTTATTGGTAGTTAGAAGAAATGGATTATTAATTCCCCTTGGAGCCATTTGCCTTGCCGCAGCTCTTCTTATTGACCGATTTATTGGCTCTGGTTTTTTAGTTGATTTTTCCGTGGGGGTTCTGACAGGAATGTCAATTATACTGAACCTTGTCGGTCTTTATAGAAGTGCGAACATCAAATCGGATTAATCATAAACATGGGTTCAAAATAATCCTAGTCATAGTTTCAAAATTCAGAATGTTAACTAGCCCCTGAAGAGTTATTTTAATCCCTTTGAGTTATGCGATTTACCGTCTGTAGGACAACGTCTTAAGAATAGAAACCACTTAGATAGTTACTAGAGAAGAGGCACTGTCTTATGATCTTTAGCACAGTCTTGCTGAACGTCAAAAACAAGCGCAAGATTGCATCGTCAGAATATTGGACTAAGCCTATCCCTAGAAAAGTCATCAGTAAATATCTTGCCAAGCTTGAAACTCAGGCTAAGGTATCTGAACGTTTACGGTATCAACCAATTGTCCTCGAGAAATACAAATTCTTCAGCAGGGACTGCGGTGATGGAATCATAATCTTTGTCACTGACCCCGATGAGTCCAATGAAGATGTTACTGATAAAATCAACCGAGCTGCTAGCTCACTTCGATCGATTCTAGTTAAACACACAAAAAAATACGTAAAGACTCACTATGACCAAATCATTTACCGCTTCATTAAATCGCGTTTCGTGATTGCCCTTGTGGGAAATATCGGCGTTGGTAAAACCTCACTGCTTCACCTACTCATGGGAAAGATTCCTCCAGAAACCCATGTTCCAACAATTGCTGTAAACACAGAGGTCATTGAAGAAATTCGATTTGCTAACTACGAATTAGTAATCTTGGATTTTGCAGGACGAGAAGCTGCGGGAAGACTTTGGGACTTCTCATCTACAGATATGATTTTCCTGCTCACCGACTCCACACTCAAAAATATCGTCGATTCGAAATCAATCTATACAGAGATCCTGTCTGAATATCCAGAGCTGCCCATCATTTTGGTAGCCAACAAACAAGACACTCCACACTCATTGGACTCTTCAGTAATTAGTAAAGTCATGGGATTTGACGCTCATGCTATGGTGGCAATAGATTTAGCCTATAGAAACAGCCTTCTCCAGATCCTCTTGAAGGCGCTCTTAGAACACTTTAAACTGGATGTCCCTGACCTCCCTGTAGAGCATTTACTTTGCATCTAGAATCAAGCATAGCATACTCACATGTCGTCAGAAATCTTTCTCAAATCTAAGTATCCAAAAGCTGATACAAACCCAAGAATTAAGTTTCCTCGAACCTCGTCAAACTTGAACACACCAAAAACAACCTCTTCATTTTGTTCTCTCCAGACTAGCTTGCCGCGAGCAAGATAGTTTCGGAATATTGCACGACATTGTTGTCGTATTTTACTAAAGAGGTTCTTGTAGCGTCTACGTTGTGATGACCTGATTCCCCATCGCTCCAAGATAAACCGATTTGCTAAGGTGTTGCTGGATACCAGAATCGATGTTCTTTTCTCTGCAGCCCTTTCTATGTTCTCTCGAATCATATTATATAGACAATCCGGAATACTCGCAAGAACTGATGGTGTGATTCTAGGTTCTCGAAACGTGGATTCTTTGCTGTCCAATGTATCCATCTCTAGCTATTATTGCACGCATTCTACATTTGAACACCACCAACCATAGAATCACTAACAGAAACCGTGGCTTGATGGTAAGTGTTATAAGGTATCTCCAAGACGCGAACACGCTTCAGACCAGTCAGATGAGGCTATAGACCATGTCCGAAGATTATAGACACATTATCAGATTGTCCGGAAGTGACATTGACGGACAGGAGAACTTGTTACAAGGACTCACCCGTGTTAAGGGAGTTGGCCTTAGGTTATCCCGTTCAATAGTAACAAAGTTGGAAATGGATCCTTCACAACGACTTGGCTTCCTTACTGATGCTGATATCAAGAAGATCGAGAAAATAATCAAAGATCCTATCGCCTCTGATTTTCCTGACTGGTATGTTAATCGTCCACGAGATAGAATGAGCGGAAGAATGTTGCATTTAACTAGTTCTGATCTTGATTTCGCTCACAGAAATGATATTGATAGACTCCGTAGAATCAAGTCCTGGAGAGGTGTACGACACTCATTGGGTCTAAGAGTGCGAGGGCAACATACCAGAACAACTGGGCGCGGTGGAATGGCAGTAGGAGTTTCAAGAAAGAAAGCATAGTCGAGGGAATGAATGATGGGTGATCCGCGCAAACAGAAAAAGAAGTACGTTGCTCCCAAGAAGCCATTTGATAGTGATCGATTTGAGCAAGAACTAGAGATGGTAGGTATCTATGGATTAAGGAACAAGAAAGAGCTCTGGAAGCACAGAACAGAGCTATCAAACTATCGAAGACAAGCTCGTCATTTGTTGGCTCTTCCTGTATCTGAAAGAGCGCAACAAGAACGTGAGCTTGTTGACAAAATTGCTCGTCTTGGTATTCTTACCACTGAACCAACTCTTGACCATGTACTAGACCTCACTATGGAGAACCTACTTGAGAGACGATTACAAACTATTGTTTTTAGAAAAGGACTGGCTAGTTCAATGCATCACGCACGACAGCTAGTGACCCATGGTCATATAGCTCTAGATGCAGCAAGAGTCAATACGCCTCAGCGAATCATCACTGTGGCAGAAGAGGACAGAATTCAATATTCTGACAAATCTGCGCTAAATGATGCATCTCATCCTGCAAGGATTGCCGCATCAGATGCAGCCACACGTGCTTCTGCAGCACGTCTTGAAGAAGCTGAAGACTTTGAACGTCCTAGAAGACACGACGAAAAAGAACCCGTGACCAATGAAGACATTGACCTTGAGGAAGATGAGCTCAATGAGTAAGGAAGAACGAGACAAGTGGGGAGTCGCTCACATATATGCATCATATAACGACACTATCATCATGATTACCGATATTACCGGAGCAGAAACGCTTGCTAGATATTCTGGTGGAATGATGGTCAAAGCTGATAGGAACGAGT
Source organism: Candidatus Thorarchaeota archaeon SMTZ1-45 (assembly GCA_001563335.1). Taxonomy (GTDB): domain Archaea; phylum Asgardarchaeota; class Thorarchaeia; order Thorarchaeales; family Thorarchaeaceae; genus SMTZ1-45. Next base: position 4,463 of record LRSL01000011.1, read on the forward strand.
CATCTCCTCATGCAGCAATGCAGGCTGCCTTCCAAGCAGCACGTGAAGCTAAGGACAAGGGTATCTATGGTATCCATATTAGGGTTCGAGCTCCAGGTGGGCATGGTCCAAAGACTCCTGGTCCGGGTGCACAAGCTGCTATACGTGCACTAAGCAGAGCTGGACTACGGATTGGTATCATCGATGAGGTGACACCGATGCCTCATGATGGCACAAGAAAGCCTGGTGGCCGCCGAGGCCGCAGAGTGTAGAGTGTTCAATATTTTCACTCAGAAATTATGCCATTTTGAAATTAGACCATATGGTATATTTCGATTTGTCTTACCACTTCGAGCAAGAGGTCTTGTTAGATGTCTCTGCGCTCTGACAGGTGGTAAATACAATCCTGTAAGCAAGTCCCTTGCCAGAGGTCTTTCTGTTCTACTTATCTCTGTATCCCTGTATCCACATTTCACACACTTATACCCTTTCTCTTTTCCTGCACTTTTCATCCTCTTTCCGCATTGTGGACAGAGAGGGTTTGAGAAAATAGATGTCTTTGCCAGTTCTACAACCTCTAGACCCTCCAGATTGAGTGTGAGCCCATGGGTTCTCGAAGCAGGGCGAACTCCTGCATGTGCCCTTACTAGGTCTCCCATTCTCAATTTCATCACAATCTCTCGAAATTCCCCCGAGGGTTCATAAGCGGCACAATCTATTCTATCCCCTCTGTCTATAATGCTAAAGATACAATGACCGCCTACAATCATTCTAGGCTCACTTTCTACTCTGCCTTTTACTACAGCAGCCATGTATGGTCTTAGATTCTTTATCTCAACGTCATGTTTCAGGTGCTCTCCTGTTCCTTGGTTTGATCTGAATACCATCCATCTTTCAATATTCTGCCTACTTTTGACCTGTTGACTAGCTTCGAGAACCGATTCTGCGGTTTCACCACGGATACCAAAAAGCACTGGATCTGGACCGTGAGGTTCAATTAATATTCTGTTCGTCGATGGGTCCACATTGGAAAAGACCTGGTCCCCCATTTTCTTATCCATTGCTATAACAGAATTACCATCAATCCCTCGATCATGTTTACAATCTTTCAATGATCGATAGGCTATGTACTCATAGGTATAATCTTCCCTGAGCGTATTTGCAACAGCTGAGAGGGCTCCAATGAGTCCTCTTCCATTACCACTCGCATAATGAGGGATCTTGCATGTTTCAATTACTCTTTCAGCGAGTTCTATAGGGACAACACGCCATAGAGCAAGCTCTGAGAGATGCTTCACTTGTTTAGGTATTTTTCCCTCAAGAAAAACTACCCCTGGATTTGTATTTGGATAGTCTTCTTTCACATAATCATGAATGAGCCTATCTACCATTGGAATAATAGACTCCAAATCATCAGTGTCCGCTAGAAAACGAAGTGACACAGCGCCATTTCCTCTTGTTCTATAAGGGATGCCCGGGTTCAAGCGAATGAGATTTGGATAATCAGTCCACTCTACAATCCACTGACTGAGTTTCTCAACGATGATACTTGCAAAGTGTGTAGTACATCCACCAACTGGACTATCTATGTCATCCATCCCAATCTGAATTAGCTTCTTACTCATTCGTCACTCTTCCGACAATTATCACATAATGTGGATTCGTTTACCTTCATTCCGTGGTCTTCACAGACCAGTTTTCCGCATGTATTGCATGCACGAGATGACAAAAATTGCGCACAGATCTGACATTTTGCCTCCTGACAATTGATGCAGATGTCATCTTCTGAAGATAGACAGACCGCACATACACTAGCATTGCAGATTTTGCACGATGTGAGTACAACATCTTCTTGACTGCATATCTCGCAGGAGTTACCTGGCTCATAGAGCATTATTAAGGTCCTCACTCAGATGGCGTATGGTAACATAGAAATCCTTTGCTCTTCGACAGAAGACTATTGGTGAGATGATTCTTGGCTCAAGTTCGTGAAATTGTAATCTACCATGCAGGTCAGTGTGCCCCGAAGAAATGTACAGGGATTCGACTTGGTAGAATGAACAAAGCCAAGATTGTTCGAAACATGCGGCATATACCACGCGGGTCTGTTGTTCTTAATCCAGTTTCTGAGGTTGCTTTTTCATCAGCTGATCGAGATAGTGTTCTGACATCAGGTCTTGTTGCACTTGATTGCTCATGGAAACAGGCTGAAACGATATTCGCAGCATCAAAAGTGGGGGTGCAGAGGTCTCTCCCCTATCTGTTAGCTGCAAATCCGATTAACACATACAAACCTGTGAAGCTCTCCACTGCTGAAGCATTAAGCGCAGCACTCTACATACTTGGATTTCAAGAAGCGGCTGAGGATATGATGTCGGTCTTCAAGTGGGGGCATTCCTTTATCACGCTCAACCGTGAATGGCTTGATGCGTATGCCAAATGTAAGACAAGTACTGAGGTTGTTCAAGTCCAACAAGAAATTATGAATGAACACCTCAGAGAAGAATGAAGGGTGGGGTGGCTCTGGTCCAGAGAGTAACCCCAATTCTGTTCCACCTCAGACCGTTACCGTTCTGAAGTCTTGCGACATCAAACTATGCTTCCTACCCTACACCTCAGGTCGACACGTCGCAGGTGTACGCTTGGAATTGCTGCCCAGTGATGGGCCGTTTCAACCGGTCCAAACTGATTCTCAACAGATTGAATCTCTGTATCATCGTCATATCCAGCTTGGAGGTGTCGTTTCTGTTCCCAGAGCGAGACTCTCGCCTCCCTGCTGTAGCAGGACTGGCATCGACAAGCAGTCGGGAGTTTCCTCAGCTCTCACCCGAAAGTGAGTACCGTCAGTCGCGCTTCTGCTCCAGAGCCACTCCTATCTCTACACTTCCGAATAAAAAGATGTTCTACTTCCAACGGCTAACTCTTTCAGAACGTGGTCGAAATCCTGCAGAGAGAGAATGATTTCGCGCACGTAGGAGCGCAATACGTCCCTCTTTGTTTCTAGTGTAGATTAGATCCATTTCACCAACATGCTTCTTCCATTGAGCTGCAAAGCATTCAGCATAATCCTTCCTGGTTCCAAGTACGGTGGGAACGGAATGATAGTCCTGTCTAACAAACGAGCCCAACTTCGATTTTCTTAGGAGAAGGTATCTTGGTGATTGAATTGGCCCTAGCACTTCTCTGAGGGCACTGAGATATGTCGCTCTTTCTCTTCTTGTTCCCCCCTCAACATGGCAGAAAACTTCACCCTTCTTTCCTTCTTCTACTACAACTCTCATATCTTTGATATCAGTTCTAATTATGCCAACCTCACAGAGAGTGACTAGCACAGCTTTCCCGACCTGTGCAAGGCTGGACTTGATAGGACCATGCATGACAAAGAGCCAGACTGCCTTCAATGCCTTGGGAGCGAACCTGAGAATGAAGTATAGAAATCCGAGCATTGGAAGGAATGACAGAAATGACAGACCAAGGTTACCAATGGGGACAACCCACGAGAATATTTGTCGAGCCACAAAGAAGCCGAATAGGAATAACACCTCCCAGCTGAGTGCAGATATGGTGTTTCTGAAAACAAATCCCCGTGGTACTGGCAGTCGAGCCTTCTTGGCCTTCACTTCCTCAACAAGCCTGATTCCCTCTTCGCCTCTCTTGAGAGAAGTTTCCCATAGAGACTGAAGAGCTACTCTGTCCTGGGCTCTTGCTGTCATTGATGTGTTGATTACACGTACTTCCTCTTTATCGAAAGGCGGAACTCCAACACCAAGCCTACTGAACCCATTCTCTATCACAGACTCAACAAAGGATACCCCGAGAAAAGCCCTGAACCGTCTCTCCATAATTCGGTAGTCGTTTCCTGCGCTTTCAGAGTCGAGATCCACACAAACAAGATGCCAGATATTAGAAGTCTTATCAGGTTGCTTAGGATTAGTTCTGATAGCACGTCCTCTCATTTGGTTTGATAACATATAGGAACCAACAAAACTCGCCAGTACAAGTGAGTTT
>LRSL01000012.1 GCA_001563335.1 Candidatus Thorarchaeota archaeon SMTZ1-45
AGAGAGCGCCTCCTTTACAGGAGAATTCGGAGATGACATCCACTACTCTCTGCTTAGAAGAAACTGGGGCATGTTTTAGTAGACAGTATACTGAATGTTCACAGAAAGACAGAGAGGAATATTCTCTCTCTGTAAATTCTGTTTAATACATATGTTTCTCTTGTCCGATTGGTAGATATTCATAGCCGAATATCCCCTGAATAATGATGATTTGTGGATCGACTCGATTCAGTCCTTCGTTCGGAAACTAGTTAAGGCATGACAGAAAATGTACTGGGAGTATTGCGAGGGAGAAAGAAGACATTAGCACGCGCCAGTTCTTGAGGTGCAAGAGGAAACCTCGATTACTGCCATCGCAACTGAGGAGAGAGTGTTAATGCAAAGAAAGGATGGAGTATGTTTCGTAGTCTTATCACTGATGTTCATCCTGGTCCTAGGGAGTGTGCTCACAGTCGCTGACCTTGAAGGTAGTGACTTACAACCAAGTGTGATGGTTTCAGATCCCGAGAAAGGACAGCTGCAGGTTGCTAACACACCGCACACTTCGATAGTCATCGATGGAGATGCAAATTTCTCGGCCACAGCTCTGCTAGAGGGATGGCCTGGTGATGGCTCATTTGAGAATCCTTATGTCATCGATAAACTGGACATAGACCGCGGTGGTGGCACAGGTCACTGCATATACATCAGCAATACTCGGGTCAACTTCACCATCAGCAACTGCATTCTCACAGGTGCTAATTTATCTACGAACGCTGGTATCTATCTTGAAAATGTCACCTATAGCAAACTGATTGGAAACATTCTCTACAACAATGCCTTCATCATCTACCTCAAAGACTCTCACTCTGTTTTGATAAAGAACAATACCTGTACAAGTAACAGCCTGAGCATCAAGCTAGAAGCGTCCAATTCCAACACAGTAGTGAATAACAACTGTACTGGCAACAGCGATGGCATCTATCTCAATAATTCGAATTCCAGCACAGTGATGAACAACACCCTCAACAGCAACGACAACTATGGCATCTACCTCGAATATTCATATTCCAACACCGTAGTCAACAACACCTGCACCAGCAGTCCTCTCTATGGCATCGTCCTCATGGAGTCCAATTCCAACATACTGGCGAATAACACCTGCGCCAACAATGACTATGGTATCTATCTCTATTTTAGTGATCTCAATGTCATTCAGTGGAACGTCCTAGACCAGAATGGCGGTTCAGGCTGGTGTTCGGGGACTGGCAATGTCTTCGACTATAACTACTGGTCAGACTACTCAGGTACTGATGCAAACGGAGATGGTTTTGGTGATGCTCCCCACACGTTCCCTGGTAACTCTGATCCGCATCCATTGATGTATCTTCCATACGCACCTGACTGGCTGCACCTCCCTGTGGACCAGGTCATTGAGTATGGTAATATATTCGAATATCGTCTCGAGTTCATAGCCACAGCACTGACCGCACCCTATGAGCTGTCTGTAGATGATCATGTGAACTTCGCGGTGGGCTATGATGACACAATCATAAGTAGAATTCCACTCCCCGTTGGAGTCTACCCACTATGGGTTGTAGCGACTAACATCTACGGATACGCGACTGAGGGCACCTTCATGTTAACGGTTGAAGACACGACCCCACCTCTGATAACGAGTCCTGAAGACATCACTCACACACAAGGAGAGGGTTATTATGAGATAGCTTGGACAATGTCGGATCTAAGCACTATTAGTTTCAGAGTTCTCCTAGACGGAACAGAGCTAACTTCAGGCGGAGTGACTACGACCTCAGTTTATTTCACGATGACTCTCGAGGATAAGGACCCTGGCGTCTACAACTATACTATGGTCGCGGAAGATATCTGGGGCAACATAGCTATCGACACGGTCATTGTCATGGTACTACCGATTCCGTTCATTGAAGTAATGTTTCCATGGATGGTTGGAGGTGCAGTGATTGTAATATCGATTGTTGTAATAGTCTTCTTTTTAAAAAGGCGAAAATCCTCGTAACTGAATCATTCCATAGTGTTTCTCTCGATAGAATATTGAATCTACCTCTGTGTGACTTATCTGTACGACTGGTAATCAGGTCTGAATGTTTCCTGTGCATTGACAAACTGGGTGGTTCCATCCATAAGAAATGATGAGAAGCAAATCCATCTGCCTATTTACTCATTTTGTGACAAGATTGAAGTAGAGGTTGAAGTATCTTCATTATGGGACCATAATTTCCATGATAGATGTTATTCCAAAGTATCTGAGATGAGAGTCCTAATAGGTGGTTGTAAATTATGAAGATCGAAGAAATAAGGAGAACTCATGAGAAGCGTCTGCTGAGAATCGCTAATGTAGTAGGAGTGATGATCGGATACAAGGTAACAGCGGGTGAAAAGACCGATAAATTAAGCATTATTTGTCTAGTAGAGAAGAAAGTCAAGGAAAAGGACTTGAAAAAGCAAGACATCATCCCCGCCGAAATAGACGAAGAACTCATTGATGTGATTCAGGTAGGGAAATTGAGGGCTTTTCAAATAGATAAAAAGACTCGACACAGACCTTGCCCAATGGGTACATCAGGAGGTCACTATCTAATAACTGCAGGCACGAATGGGGAGTTGCTCAGAGATAAGAGAACAGGCAAGACTTGCATAGGGACCAATAATCATGTTGGAGCAAACTCAAATAATGCTCAGATTGGAGATCCCTATCTTCAGCCTGCAGCTTATGATGGCGGTACTGTTCAAAACGACACAATAGGACATCTCTTGAGATTCATCCCAATAAGCTTCGGTTTGGACCAGAGCGAATGTGCGGCAGCAAGGTTCTGGAGCGGGATTTATAATATTCCTGCAAGGGCATTTGGAAGGATGACAAGGCTGCAACCAGTGGTTGCGTACCCTGAGTATAATCTAGTTGACGCAGCCATGATTGAAGTAGCTGAGAGTGATGTTTCAAGTAATATCGTAGAACTTGGAGTCCCACGAGGCGTCAGACAGCCTCAATTAGATATGCTTGTACAGAAGTCGGGAAGAACATCATGTCACACAATTGACGGAGTAATAACTGGTATAGATGCTACGCTAGGTCCTATCGACTATGGAGGGAGATACGCGTATTTCAGAGATCAGATAGTCATAAGCAAGGAGGGTTTCAGTGCTGGGGGTGACTCAGGAAGCCTGATCCTAGACAACGAGGGATATGCTGTGGGCAAGCTCTTCGCAGGTAGTGAGGAGCAGAATATTACAATAGCAAACTCAGTGCAGACCTATCTGGACATGCTTGACGCAGAATTAATCACTGAATGAGGTCGCTCAATGGTCACGTTAGAACAAGTGAAACGGGTAAAGGCTGAATATGAAGAGGAACTCATGAAAAAGTCCGGAGTTGTAGGTGTAGCAATTGGTCACAAGCACATCAATGGTGGAAAGACCAAGCAGCTCTGCATAATCTGCTATGTTATAGAAAAGAAACGAATAGGAGAACTTGAAGAACACGATATCATCCCGGAGGAGATTGAAGGAGTTCCAATAGACGTTGTTGAGTCAGGAACGATTCGAGCTTTGTGAAAGGAGGGGGATAGGTCGTACAGTCCCTGATTTAGGGAAGGTACTGAGGAGAGAGGAAGATCCTCTCAATTGAACATTGAAACAACATCTGTTTCTCTTGCTTGTACGGCAGACAGTCAGAGATAATGATCTCACGAGCCATGACTATGAATGAATTGCATTCCACGCAATCTCACATGCCTTCTCAATATTATTCTCATCCATCTTGACTATCCCCGCATAATGGAAATTCAGAAGGGTGATGATGGGGAAATAGGCAAATGCAGTCAAGATTGGTGGAGGTAGAGCTTTGATTGTCATCTCATTGATGCCCCGCTTGAGTAGACGGTCGACTGTCTGGAAAAGCTCGAAGTCCTCTGCCCTGATGTTCCTCATCATTGTTGTCCGTTCAAACTGCTCTCGATAGGCGAGATACTCTGGATGCCTGAGGTTGTATGTGAAAGAGTGATGCCAGATGGACTTGAATGCCTCTTCTGTTGTCATTCCTTCCTCAAATCCCTCCAATGCACCCCGACTCATCTTTTCCCGAATATCGATATAGAGCTTGGTGAAGAGGTCCTCCTTATTGTCGAAATAAATGTAGATAGTTGCTGGTGAAACCTTCGCCTTCTTCGCAATCTTTGAGATAGAGATTCCATCAAAGCCTAGATCATTAATCAGGTTGATAGAAGCATCAACAATCGAATCATATTTTGCTTGGTCGCGTGTTCTCATGGCGAGTTATTGCATGGCACGAAAGATATATAAATGAATGGTCATTCACTTTATTATTAGTGAATGAACGTTCACTTATGAGAGTGTAAACATGACCGACACTTACATCACCAGGATTGAGTCCGGTGGAGTCAATTGTTACCTGCTTAAGGTGAAAGACGGATTTGTTCTCATTGACACCGGTTATGCAAATTATCGCGATATCATTGATGCGGCTCTAGCTAAGGCTGGGTGTAATACCCTCAACCTCATAATACTCACACATGGTGACTTCGACCATGTGGGTAACTGCGTCTATCTAAGAAGGAAGTTCGGTTGCAAAGTGGGAATGCATGCTGATGATGTAGGTATGGTCGAGAAAGGGGATATGTTCTGGAATAGAGATATGGGTCGGGTAAAGCGAACCATTGGGAGACTTTTCACTCTCATCATGCGAATTAGGCTTGATGAGGTAGACATGTTCTCACCAGACATCTTGCTGAAGGATGGACAGAGTCTTACTGAGTTTGGATTCGATGCAACTGTACATCATCTCCCAGGGCATTCCAAGGGCTCCATTGGACTTCTGACTGCAGATGGTGACCTCTTCTGTGGTGATGTCTTCACCAATGTGTCAATGCCAAAGGGATCCGACTTACTTTCGAATCGCAATGAATACATCAAGAGTCTAGAGAGAATACAGAGGCTCGATATCCAGACTGTTTATCCTGGCCATGGTCAACCTTTCTCCAGAAGCGCATTCTCAAATATCTTTCAGGAGGTTTTTTGATATTTGACAAATTCGAATAGCGAAACAAGGAAATCTGAACACAATCAGAGAAACCAACAATTGCGTCGCATTGCACTTGCGAGTTTTATATTCTTGATATGCGCCGCGACGCTAGTAATCATCCTGTTGCAGATGTCAGGATACGCTGGGACAATGGAGGACACTCAGCTTGGATTCAATGCTGAGGTCATCAGAAACTACTTCTCTCTCATGAGCCAAACAGATATGGGACTCTTCATTGCTGCAAATCTTGCAGACTATCTCTTCATGTTGTTCTACGGCATCTTCTTTTTCAGTGCCGCCAGACTCATTTCATGGAACTATAAGAGAGGTCTCCCAAAGAGGATTGGTCTATCGCTTGCATGGGTAGGTGTCATAGCTGCTTTTCTAGACGGGATTGAGAATGTGTTCCTGCTCTCGATGACTGCTGACCCAATTGGGTTCGCTGGATGGCTCGCGATTGCTCACTCAAGCTTTGCCCTTGCTAAGTTTCTCTTCATGTATGTGGCAATGGCTTGGACCATGGTGGGTTTTGTGATGAACAGGACCCCTCTATCTACACATCTGATGGCAAGTCAGCTTGTTTGAGATGAAAAGAATATTGAGGGAGCTTGAAGCTCCCTCTGTGAATATAGACTCAGAATTGTTTCTCTTGTCCGTATAGTATATAGTCAGATCCGAAAATCACCCGCGCCATGACAATCTGTGTCACTTATTTTAGGAATAATCAAAGAGGTATGACAAACTCAAGAGTTGGATTAAGGACATCTTGAATTCCACAAGCACAAAAATACCAATTATTTGCTCAAGAATGCCATCACCCTTTCAATCAGATAACATGGTGTCCTACTCAATGTCTTGCTAATATTTCCTTTTGATGTCTTCATTACTTTTGCAATCTCGGAAACACGCTTCTTTTCCCATATGTAATAATAACAGTGCTCACGCTGAGTTGTGCTTAGACCAAGTAAAGTCGTGAAAAACAGAATGGAATTTATCACAGCATTGTTCTTGCTGTCTGAGGCATTCTCGTCTAGCTTAAAACCAGCCGACCTCTTCATGTATTTCATATTCTTTATCTCATCTAAAGCCTCTCTTGCGTTCCAGAAGGCCGGTCCATCACACTCATCAGCCTTTTCTTTGTATATCATAATCTCTCCTGTTCCAAGTCCCACACGAAACTCCAACTCCTCGATCAGAAGCTTGTGGAATAGGAACACAATTGGATGCCAACTATTCACCAACAGCTCCATGCTGTCACCTTGGGTCAAGACTGGGATAGCCACACAGTGCTCTCTGTAACGATTGTGTGTCAGGTCTAGTAAACCTTGTAACTTTTCGTACAAATTCCTCCGCTCACGAGTATCGACATCTCTCGACGCTACGATATCAACGATGACCGCAATCATCGCTTTCTCACCCAACCAACAGAAATCTGAAGATTCCCCACGCCAATGCCAAAGCCATAGTAATACTCATGAGTGTACCTAGAATATACCAATCTGCACATGCACGATTATTGGTTTCTTTGCTCGAGTACCGGAAAATGGCTTTGCCAGCAACAATGACTGACAGAAAACTGAGAATTGCTGTATATGACAAGGCAGTGTCAAAATAAGCTATTACAATTGCTAAATATATCAGACTCCTCTCTGTATATCCTATTAACATTTTAAGGCAATGTCTTCTTCAAGCCCTCTTCCCAACCAACCAAAAACCAAGTCAATTATCAAACCAGGCATAAACAGAGTCAATAGATAACTAAAAAGAATAGTGAAGAATTCTGTATCTACTACAAGCATTGGAAATGCAGCAATTAGATACAGCGCTATACTACTTATGATTGATATTAGTAAACCAAGAATCCGTTGAACGATCTTCATATGAGCACCACATAATCATGTTAAATCCATATTGCCTTGCTCTGTAATAAGTTTACCTTTTTTATTAACAATATATTATGTTAATCATATAAGGAAACATAAATTAATGTTAACCTATATAGTTACAAATAGGACTGACTAATGATTCGCCTTATCCTGGTGTAAAAGGGGGAGGAAGACCCTCTCTTGAAGAATATTAGAAACTACATCTGTTTCTCTTGCCTGTATGGCAGAAAGTCGGGTCCGAAAATCTCGCTTGTCATGTAAGAATGATTAGTTGTTAGAAGGCTCTAATGTTTGTGTTGCGACACAAGTCTACCTCAAGTTCGATTAAAATATATATCATTAATACTCAAGTTGGGTCATACTGTCGAATGTCAAACAGTCAAAATGAGCTGAAAAAAGTATGAATCAAAGTAGGAAGATCATTCTTGGAGTAATCTTGATCGGAATTGTTGCCTTTGCGAGCATTGGGATTGTGCTTTTCCTAGATCATCCAATTACGCTTGATTCCAAGATTCAGCAATTAATGGACGATGGTGATATCCCTTCTTTTGCAGCCGGTATTGTCATTAATGACACCTTAGTCTGGTCAAAAGGTTACGGTGATCAACCAAGCTTAGATACAGTCTATATGATTGGATCGGTAACTAAAATCTTTACAGCAACCGCCATTATGCAACTCTATGATGATGGTACGCTTGACCTTGACGCAGATGTTAACGATTACATCCCTTTTAGCGTTCGGCATCCTATGTATCCAAGCACTCCAATAACACCCCGTTTGCTCTTGACCCATAAGTCAGGAATCGCAAGTGATGTTTCAAACCAGACCCTCTGGGACTTCGATACAGTCATGATTACCTGGGCAAATGATAACTTAGGCGCTGGTCTTCCCTTATGGTCATCACGTCCTACACTAGCAGAATTCTTGAATGGCTCTCTAAACCCTGGTGGTCCTTATTATTCACCAGAAAATTGGGTTTCACAACCTGGGGGACCAATAAGGCACTACTCTAACACAGGATTTCTTCTACTTGCATATATCGTAGAACAACTCACGAACACATCATATATGGAGTACCTGCAGGAGAATGTCTTGGAACCATTGGATATGACTAACACAGGGTTCAACTACACTGATTTTGTGGGTAGAAATGCCATCCCATACGCATTCAGAGATGGTCAAAACTCTGTGTATCCTCATTATAACCAGTATAACTATGGTGGCGGGGCTGTAAGAACTACAGTCCCAGACTTGGCTAATCTCCTAATTGCTCACATGAACCAAGGGCACTATGATGACTCACAGATTCTTTCACCTCAAACTATTGATCTGATGCAAACATCGCAATTCAGCATGTCTGGTGTCGAGTTTGGCGGTTTTACATACGTTGGACAGGGTCTGGGATGGTTTCTCTTCACGAATAATACTATAGCACATGGTGGGGCAACACCCGGTTTTCTAGCACAAATCGCATTTAAAACAGTCAGCAACGGCAAATATGGAATTCTGTTCATGGTCAATAGGGGTGCTAGCTTGGTAGAAGACAATTATCTGGTAAACACCTTCTTCCCATCTATGATTAGCACACTCTTCGATGAAGCTGCTCGATTGTTCAATATGTAGTGTGTGAAAATCCCCAAAGTGAAATGCAAACTAGGATTGTACCTTGCGTGAGACAAAAAAGAAAGGGGAGAGGAGAACCCTCTCTCCATTTGAAACTTGAAACTACGATTGTTTCTCTTGACTTTGCAGCAGATAATCAGGTCCAAAGATCTTTTGTGATTCGACGATGCAAAGACTCATTTTCAACTCAAGAAATAAGTGAAGCTTGGAAAGAAAGTACATGAAAGTTGAATTAAATGTCAGTGTTCAGAATGTGATAGATGGACTAGTTGCATCAGGTGAAGAAATAGGTTTACAGGTCGCAGTCTATGTTAATGGCGAACTTGTCGTCGATGCATGGACTGGGGTTGTGGATGAGGTCAATAGGAAACCAGTCAATGGTGATACACTCTTCACATCGTGGTCGACGACCAAAGGGTTTGTTTCAACGTGTATTCACATTCTTGCTGACCGTGGTCTTATAGACTACGACACTCCAGTGGATACTTACTGGCCTGAGTTTGCAGCACATGGCAAAGACAAGATCACGGTTCGTAATGTCCTCACTCATTCCTCCGGGATACCACAGATGCCTGAGGATGTAACTCCAGAGATGCTGACAGACTGGGATGCAATGTGCACGGCAATAGCTAACCTTAAGCCACTATGGACTCCAGGGACTAAATCTGTCTATCATTTTTGGACATTCGGGTGGATTATTGGTGAGGTCATCCGTCGAGTCGATGGTCGCCCCGTTTCACAGTTTGTACAGGAAGAACTCTGTCAACCTCTGGGTATCAATGACTTCTATCTGGGCATTCCTGATACTGTGGAGCATCGTGTCGCACCACTTAGAGAAGAATCAACTCCTGATGCTGTAGCATCTGAACTGGACGATTTGGTTTTCCGAGTGACACCACCACAGATTACATGCGCTGAAGCTCTCAATCGACATGATGTCCGACGGGCTTGCATCCCTGCCTGTGGTGGAATCATGAATGCTCGTGCTATTGCTCGACACTACGCAATGCTTGCTGGCTTCGGAGAGTTAGATGGAATCCGAATCTTGTCAAAAGAACGAGTCGAGCTGATTCGCACTCTTCAGAAAGTTGATCCGGACGAGGTCCACATAGGGCAGATTCCCAAAGGTCTTGGATATCTCCTTGGGGGAAATCCCTATCATGACTGGAGTATCGCAATGGGTGAGACTGGTGGAGAATTTGGCCATCCCGGTCATGGTGGTTCACTAGGGTTTGCTGACCCAAACCGAAACCTTGGCTTTGGTCTGACCAAGAATCTCATGAAAGAAGGGGATGAAACCGTACGCATGGTGGCTGAAACAATCAGAAATCATCTCGATAATACTCTCTAATCGAATTTCTTTAATGGAGAAAAGAAGAAGATGAAAGAGGTGATTTAAACCTCTTTCAGTGGGTGAAACTACATCTGCTTCTCTTGCCTGTATGGTAGATGGTCAGGTCCAAAGAACTCATGAGCTATGACGATGAATGAGATGAAATTGGCTCTGATTTTTACCTGCGGGACTTTCTCAAAGTTTATATGGTTTCAATATCAATACCGATATCGCAAGCGATATCAATAGTGATAAAGTTGTTACAATACCTGAATGGAGGTGAAAGAAAAAACATGCGTAGATCACATATACACAGACACTGGGATAGACGAACCTCATCAGTCCCGAAGGGATACCTTCGAGGCAAAGTCCTACGACTACTCAATAAGAAACCTATGTCGGGTGCTGAGATTATGAGTGATATTGAGGAAAACACTGGTCACAGATGGAGACCAAGTCCTGGATCTGTCTATCCGCTACTCTCATGGCTCTTAGACTCGGGTTATACGAAGGAACTGGCTGACACCGAGGCAGGTGTCCGACGATACGAGTTGACCGAGGAAGGTAGGAAACTTCTGGAAGAGCATGAGGAACGAAGAGCACAAGATAAAGGCGCTAGATTCTTCGGACCCCAGTTCGATGAATGGGATGGTGCCTTACCTGAAGGGGTTAGAGAACTAGCTGAAAGCTGGCATAAGATGCGGAGAGCCAGTTATGCCCTCCGGAGAAAGCTAATGAAGGAATACTCCGAAACACTAGTATTGGAGGCTAAGAAACTGGTGGATGAATTCACGGAGAAGATCTCCAGAATAGCTGAATTTGATAAGGCATAAACTGCATCTACGATGGAGTGGATTCCTTCACTCCATCACACTCTTTTTTTCATACCATGTATTAACTAGAAAGAGAGAGTGAGAGCGAAAGACCCCCTCTCTAATTAATTAATGAATCTACATCTAGAGTACCATCTAAGTTAAGTGATAAGATATACTATTGAATTTCAATTCACGTTGTTGCGAAAGGAAAGGGAGATCGCATGAAATGGTCGATTTTCGTATTTGTTCTTTCAATGATTTTAGTATTTACATGGACACCAATAATCTCAGACCCTACTGGACCATTAGAACATAGGTCAATTTCGTTTAGGCATGGTTTTCAACAATCCTATGATGTTCATAGTCCAATTGTTATTGCTAATAATACAGACTTCGAATATCAGGCACAGCTTGAAGGATGGGTTGGAAATGGTACTCAGTCTAATCCCTACATTATTGAGGGCCTTTTGATAGATAGAAGCGGCTTAGCAGGTTATTGTATCGACATCCGGTCCACCACTATATATTTTGAGATACGAAATTGCCATCTCACTGGAGCAACAGTGAATGGGTATGCAGCTATATACCTGGGTGCAGTATCAAATGGAAAACTAACAAACAACAACTGCTCGGTCAATTACTATGGAATTTATGCTAATGGTGGGGGATACAATACGCTATACAACAACACTTGCAGGAATAACTACAATGGAATTTATGTTCGAGCTTCTGCCTCACCCACTGTATCAAACAACAATTGTAGTGACAACTCTCTTTATGGCATTTACTTGTGGGGCTCTGCTACAACAAATGGTGTAATTCAGGATAATCTATGTTTAGATAATGGTGGAAACGGCATCGATTCATACTACACTCATGATACAAGTTATATAAACAACACATGCGTAATAAACTCAGGTTCAGGTATTCATATCAATATCGGGAACAATCCTTTCTTATTGAATAATACATGTAATTGGAATGGCGGGCATGGAATTCACCTGGATCAGGGAGGTTATACATATCACTACGTTAGAAACAATACCTGTAGCAATAATAGTGTTATAGGAATCTATGCTCAAGATTGGACAGATGGTGAAATCATCAAGAATTTGTGTTGGGACAACTCCTATGGTATCAGACTCACTGCATCGGACTCAGTCATAATAAGGAACAACACGCTCAATGTACACAATATTGGCATCTCGATAGACGGGTCATCAGATGGAAACACGTTCAACTGGAACGCAGTCAGAGATTGTGTTACCAACTACGCCATAGATGATGGTACTAGTAACAATTTCAACTACAACTTTTGGTCAAACTACACAGGAACTGACAGTGATATGGATGGTTATGGTGACACGCCTTATTCTATCGATGGAACCTCTATGACGCAGGATTCGTATCCTTTAATATTCCCTCCTGATTTACCACCAATCGCTTGGATTGAGACGCCAATCAATCAAGTAATTTCTGAATTCGATGTATTCTATTATGACCTGAATGCGACTTTACATGCATCTTTAGACACTTGGCATGTAAACGACACGAATCATTTCACTGTGGACTCACTGGGAGTTGTGAGAAACTCATCTATTCTTGACCCAGGCATGTATGGAATCCAGATTGTAGTTAATGACTCATATGGCAACTATCTCATCGGAACCTTCTCACTGCTAGTTCTTGATTTCACACAGCCCAGTTGGATTGAGGAACCAACTAATAGATACTTCAGAGCTACCGATGCAATAATAGTCGACTTGGATGCATTTGATATTTCAGGCATCGACACGTGGTGGATTAGTGATGAAACAAATTTCATTATAGATGAAAATGGTGTGATAACGAATGTCAAGTCCTTACCTGATGCGATTTACCCAATCCAAGTCTGGGTCAATGACACATCAGGGAACACACTCTCCGCCCAATTCAACATCAGTGTGGACCATAGTGCACCATATAGGCATGCCGCAATCTATATCAATGGTGATGCTGATTTCTTGGTTCAAAACTGGTCTGGTGCAGGCACCCTCGAAGACCCCTATATCATTGAGTATCTTGAGATAAGTCCTGATGGAGATTTTGAGTTTTGTATAGAGATTCTAAATACGCAATCATACTTCATCATTCGAGATTGCTTGTTGATTCATGCATGCATTGGGATCCGTCTCTACAATGTAACTAATGCACTGATTGAGAATAATCTACTTTTAAACAATGAAGCTGGGATTGAATTGTCCTATTCATCCAACAATGATTTCCTTGATAATCTCTTTGACAGCTCTGAATTTGGTCTCTACTTGTGGAATTCGAATGAAAACAGAATAGATGGCTGTTCATTTAGTGGTGGTCAAGCTGGAATGTATTTCTATGAATCTGATTGGAACGAAGTGACTGCATGTATCTTCAATCAGAGCTACAATGGACTTTATTTCAACACTTCCTCTTCCAACACAATCCTCATGAACACATTTCTTGACTTCTCAATGTATCAAATTGTATTCTGCTCGCCATCAAACACTAACAACATTACTTGGAACATTTTCAATAATACACTAGGCTTCTACTTTAGCGGATTTATTGTTAACATCTATGACTACAACTTCTGGCTTGCATATGCTGGTGTGGATGATAATGCTGATGGATATGGTGACACTCCATATTATATTCCTGGGGGAATTGGACATGAGGATTCACACCCTCTCATGTACAGACCTTATCATCCAAGCTTTACAGACTTCCCAGAAGACCAGATCATTGAGATAGGGACAGCGTTCCAATTCGATTGTAATGTCTACTCTCAGGCACCTATTTGGAGATGGTGGATTGATGATGAACTGCATTTTAATATCGATACCGAAGGAATCTTGACAAATACAACATTTCTGGAAGCAGGTGAATATGTTATTAGAATTGGTGTTGAAAACATCTACAAGTTTGGTATCTCATCCATTTTTGTTCTGACCATTCAGGATACTACCTCACCAATATTCGTTCCCTCCCTGACTAATCAGATGGTTGAATTTGGAAGCGTCTTATATTACGATATCAATGCACACGATTGGGGAGGTATTGACCAATGGTGGATCAATGACACCATCCATTTCTCAATAGATAGTAATGGACATGTTACATCCGTTGGACCCCTTCCTGTTGGCGTTTACGGTCTTCGTGTCTGGGTAAATGACACACATGGAAACTTGTTAAGTGACACGTTTTCCATCGAAGTTCAGGATACATTGTCCCCAGAGTGGATAGAAACTCCAACTGACCAATTCGTTGAGTATGGCACCACATTTGTGTGTATGCTCAATGCTACCGACCTATCAGGTATTGATGACTGGTGGATTGATGACATAATTCGATTCACAATAGATTGGACTGGAACAATCAGGACAATATCGATTCTACCCCCGGGTTCCTATGGCATTCAAGTCTGGGTCAGTGATATTTATGGCAATGAACTGAGTGCGGCGTTTGTTGTGGATGTTGCAGACACAACACCTCCAGAGTGGGTTGTTGAACCAGTCGACCAGTTCTTGGAATATGGTGAACCCTTAAGTTATCAGCTCAATGTATTTGACCTATCAACTATTGATGCATGGAGTCTTAATGATACAGAGAATTTTCATATCAATACTAGCGGATTGATTACAAACATTGTGCTACTTGATCCTGGACAATATAGCCTACAGGTCAGTGTATCTGATGAATATGGAAACACACTCAGTTCTATCTTCACTATCCACGTTGTTGACATAACAACAACCCCTCCACCCCCTATACTTACTCCAGAAGTAATCTATCTTTTAGTTGGTGTAGTTGCAACAGTGGCAATCACAATCACACTATTCATCATCTTGAGAAAGCGTTCTGGAAGATAATCCAGTCGGAATATCTCTCTTTACTTGAATTGGTAAATCAATAATCACTCAAATCTGCTAAATGAACACATTCTCTCCATTTTTAGATTTAAATATCCGACATTCTGTAAATACGCTGTGTCAATAGTATCTATTGTAAAGGGAGAACGTGGCGTTAAACCCGTATTTCGAGCAATTGAATTAATACCGTTCAGGCAGGCCCTTGCACCCCATGAAACTATCTTAGTGAAACCAAATCTGATAACAGGTCACCCCTTCCAGACAGGGATAACAACCGATCCTATTGTTGTGGAAGCGGTGATTATGAAAATTATGGAACTTGACAAGAAAGCTATAGTGGTTGAAACAGAGGGCGGGATAACATCACCAGACGAAGCAATCATTGAAACAGGCATGATGGAAGTGATTGATCGATTGGGTTCTGAGTACGTCAACATGGGGAAGCTTGATGATAAGGTCGAATTGG